>CAMIYB010000016.1 GCA_946402945.1 uncultured Bacteroidales bacterium
TCGGTTACACCAACGAGGCTGTCGTCTCCACCGACTTCCGCAACGATCCCCGTACTTCCATCTTCGATGAGAAGGCCGGTATCCAGCTCGACCCGACTTTCGTGAAGGTCTGCGCCTGGTATGACAACGAGTGGGGTTATTCCAACAAGGTGCTCGAGATGGCCCGCGTCATCATGAAATAAGCGCCATCCCGCTTACCAGTGAAGCCGGCTCCTTTCGGGGCCGGTTTTTTAGTGGATGACGCTCAGGTCCACCATCCCGTGGATTCCGTAGACGACGGCCCGGTCGGAGAACTGCCACCACTGCCACTTGCTCCAGAGGGGGCGGAGCACGCCATAATGGGCGATCCAGAGGGGATAGTTGTCCAGGATGTCGGCGGACAGGTAGTCGCGGACAAAACTCTCGGGCGCGTAGACGACGGGCGTGCGGCCGTAGTATTCGCCGACCGTCTGCAGCCAGAGGAGGAGGTCGCTGTTGAAACGGGTGAGGTCGCAGCCCGGATGGAGGGTTTCGACATCCAGGACGGGCGGCAGGTCCTGATGGCGGAGCGGTCCGACCGTGCGGATGAAATGCTCGGCCTGCACGAGGGGATCCCGGGAAGAGCGGTAGAAATGATAGGCCCCGCGCGAAAGGCCATGGGCGGCCGCCGCTTTCCAGAGGTCGGGGAATTTCCGGTCGCGGAAAGATTCGCCTTCCGTCGCCTTCAGGATGACGAAGGAAAGGGGACGGATGGTCCTTGCTTTGGTAATGGAGCGGGTCGTACGCCCCAGCACGTCGGTCATCACCCGGAGGGAATCCCACTGGATGCCGGCCGTGCGGTTGTGATGGCTCAAATCGATGCCATATCGCCAGTTCCCGGGCGGAACCGGGGCTCCGGTCTCTTCATCCCGCGGAGCGATGTAGGGGAGAGCGACCGCCGCGGCGAGCAGGACCAGCACCCCCACCGGTACCCACCAGCGGATAACGAGGGAGCGCGGGCGTTGCTTCCGCTTCTTTTTGGATGATTTCTTTCTTGCGGCCATGGCTTTTTCCGTACAAAATTACTAAATTCGCGCTAGAACTGAAAACCTTAAACACTTTGATTATGGAACTGAAAGGATCCCAGACCGAACTGAATCTCCAGACCGCCTTTGCGGGGGAGAGCCAGGCCCACACCAAGTATCTGTATTATGCTTCGAAGGCGAAGAAGGACGGCTATGTCCAGATCGGGAAACTCTTCGAGGAAACGGCGGCCAACGAGAAGGAGCATGCCAAAATCTGGTTCAAACTCCTTCATGGCGGTTCCGTGCCGTCCACGACGGACAACCTGGCCGACGCCGCCGGCGGTGAGAACTACGAATGGACCGACATGTATGCCGGCTTCGCCAAAGTGGCCCGGGAAGAGGGCTTCGAGGAGATCGCCGCGCTCTTCGAGGGCGTCGCTGCCATCGAGAAGGCCCACGAGGAACGCTATCGCAAGCTCCTGGCCAATATCAAGGAAGGTATCGTGTTCTCACGCGACGGCGACTGCGTATGGGAATGCGGCAACTGCGGCCACATCGTCGTGGGCAAGAAAGCCCCCGAAGTGTGCCCGGTGTGCAACCATCCGCAGAGTTATTTCCTGCTCCGCGCCGAGAACTATTGATTATTTCCTGACCGCCAGGTCGAAGACGATGCTGATGACGATATAGGCGGAGAAAACGGCCAGCGGGACGAGTGTCCAGTGCTCCCTGAGCAGGGCTACGGACAAAGCGGCCAGCGCCGCGATACTGAGTAAGGCAATGCGCTCTATCCGGGCCACCGGGTCGGGCGCAATGCCTTTTCCCATTTTGAAGGAGAACATCGGAATCTCGCTCACCAGCAGGGCGGACAGAAGGAGGGCCAGGACGGGGGCGATCCAGAGGGCACCCGCTGCGAGGATGCTGTCGGGACGCACGGCCACGTAGCAGGCGAAAGCGCCGCAGATCATGGCGGAGGCCGGTGTCGGCAGGCCGAGGAAACTCTCGTGCTGGCGCTCGTCCAGGTTGAACTTCGCCAGTCGCAGGGCCGAGAAAGCGGCCAGAAGGAGGGGAATGAGGCTCCAGCCGAAGGGGCATCCGGCCTGCCGCATGCTCTGATGGAGCAGGATGGCCGGCAGCACCCCGAAACTCACCAGGTCAGCCAGGGAATCGAGTTCCTTTCCGATGTCGGAATAGGCATCGAGCAGGCGGGCGGCCAGACCGTCGCAGAAATCGAAGCAGGCGGCGGCCAGCATGAGCAGAAAGGCGATGTCAGAATGTCCGGAAAGGGTAACGATCACCCCGACGACTCCGCAGAGGAGATTCATCGAGGTGATGCTGTTGGGAATGTATTTCTTGATTCTCATTTGATGCCGATCTTCTTCTGGATGTCCTTCGGAAGGGCTTTCTTATTGACCATGATGTTGAGGGTCTTGGCCTTGAGGAAATTCTCGCTCATGTACCAGACGCCCTTGTACTTGCCTGTTTCGCCCCAGGAATTCTTGATCAGATAGTATTTGGTGCCGTTCTGGTCTTTGGCGATGCCGAACAGGTGCATGCCGTGGTCGTCGGTGGTCTGCTTACAGTCGAAACCGGTCTGACGGCTCTCCTGGCTGACCTCCTGCTCCTTCGGGGCTTCTTTCGGGGCTTCGGCCTTTTCGTCGGCCTTGCCGACCCAGCGCTCCTGGTCGGAGCCGGAACTGGGTTTGGCTCCGGTTGCGAGCAGCACGGCGATGCCGGTACGGGTGAAGCCGGGCTCGCTCACGTCGCCGCCCCAAAGTACCGTGTAGCCCTTGTCGACGGCATTGTCGATTACGGCCTGGAACTCGTCCAGCGGCAGGTTCCAGGACCGGCTCCAGCGCCAGTTGTCTTCCACCTCGATGGCGAATTCGGTGTAGAAAGGATGGTGGGTGAAGGAGGTGAGGCTGACATAGTCGTCGGGATTGATGCCGAGTTGGTCGCGGAAGGCCTTCGGATCCTCGTCGGGAAGTTCGCCCAGATAGGCGTCCAGGATGCCGTCGAAGCCCCGGAGCCAGGCCGTGCTGAGGTTGCGGTTGGGATTCTTCACGACGGCTTCCACATAGGCGCGGAGAACGGCGTCGAGTTCGCCCTGGACGGGGAGTTCCGTCCCGTAATTCATCCCGCTGTAGGCGCTCTGGGAGAGGATGCCATAGTCGCGGATGACGTCCATGACGTCGCCGAAATCAGAGCCGGGCGCAAAATTCAGTTTTCCGTCGAGGCGGACATATTTGGCGGCGCGGTCATGGTAGGCCTTGCGTACGACGAACATTTCGGAAAGGTCAGGATACTGGGCCTCGTCCTTGAGTTTTTTCTCCCGGATGATTTCGGACTCGAGGAAGGAGAGGGCGGAGAAGCACCAGCAGGTCCCGCTCCGGTATTGGTTTTTGATGGAAGTGACCGGGTTTTCCTTGACGGTCGTGAATTCGTAGTTGTAAGGGCCCTGTGCGAGGAGCGCAAGCGGCATCGTGACGGCCAGTGCCGCGGCGAGGAAACGGAGTCTGTTCATATTTTTTCTTTTTGTTTGTCAACGTCAATCATACAAATATAGGCAAGTTTTCGTAGATTTGCAAAATGAATCTCCTATATATACATGGTATGGGCGGAGGCGGCGACAGCCGGATTCCCGGCATCCTGCGTGAACGCCTGCGCGACGAGGGGATCGATGTCGTGGTGCGTACCTATGATTTCGATCCCGAGATAGGTGCCGGGCAGATTGCCGCATGGGTGGAGGAACTCCGACCCGGACTGGTCATCGGGGAGTCGCTGGGGGCAATCCAGGCCCTGCGTGTCCGGGGCATCCCGCATCTCTTCGTTTCGCCTTCCCTCGGAGCGCCGGCCTGGCTGTCCACCCTGGCTGTCCTCTCCCTGATTCCGGGTATCCGGCCGCTCCTGAACCGCATCTATCAGCCCCTTCCCGGTGACCGGCAGCCCCTGGATTTCCGCTTTTCCATCCTTCGGAAATACCGTAAGCATGGCCGGGAGGCCTTTTCCGCCACGCCTCGGAAGGGGAGTGGGGACCTTTTCTTCGCCTTCTTCGGCCGGCGGGACCATTATCGCCGCAGCGGCGTCGTCAGCGTGCGTCGTTGGGAACGTTGTTTCGGCAGGGATAGTTATGTCCTTTACGACGGGACCCATTTCATGGAGGAGCCTTTTATCGATGCCCTTCTCGTCCCGAAAATCAAGGAAGTTGTCGCAGGTGGCGGGATTCCCGCCAAGAATTGCTAAATTTGCAGATTGTGAAAAGAATCTTACTCATATTGGCGGGAATGGCGCTGCTGCTTTCCTGCAACCGGACGAAAGTCGGGCCCCGGCCGGTCATCCCTTATGTGGACCGACTGCTCTCCGACACCCTTTCCGAGTCCTTCCAGTCCCTTTCTAAAGTCAATCCGGAAGATATTTTCGGATCCATCGCCATCATCGGCGCCCCCGAGGATGCCGTCCTCATAACGGAGGCCCTGCTGACCTGCGATGCCCGGAACAATATCACCGGACGTCGCAGCCCCGACCAACTCCCCGATTTCGCCGGGGAGACCATCGCGCCCCTGCTGGACCGGGCCCATGCCCCTTATGACGGTTTTTTTGCGTCCGAAACCGAGGATCTGCTCCGGGAAGTGACCGTGCGCAATTTCTTCTTTATGCTGGATACGACTTGCCGTCAGCGTCCTTTCGACACCACGCTCCCGCCGGTGCGCAAGCCCAAGGCGAAACTGGTCATCCTGGCCTCGACGGCCTGTGGGGCGTATGGTTACGACCAATTGGATACCCTCTGCAAGGTAGCCGTCTCGTCGCTTCCGGTCTTTTCGGCGCTCCACGCGATGGTCGCCGATGCCGACCGCCGCTCCTCCGGCGCAAAGAATCTGCTGGTGTGGACGACGAAGTCCAATGCCGGCGCAGAGGTCTGGAAAGGGGCGGCCGCGCTTATGGCGGATGCGGCTTCCACCTGCGAGGCCTATTCGCCCGACGGCGGAGAGACGGGACTTTCCGTGCGTGAACGGCTTCTGTCCCTGCTGGATACCTATCTTTCCGAGTTCGGTTCCCGCAAGATTTCCAGCCTGCTTCTCGACGATCCGTCCGTGGATCCCGCCGAGGTCGACAGGTATCTGGAGACCTTGAAAGTGGCGGAGGACGATCTGTTCCTGCCTTACAGGAATCTGCTGGCCGCCGATTGCGTGTGCCTGACCCCCGCCCGTTCCCTCTCCACCCTGGTCTATGACCATATGCGCCAGACCAATGCCTTCTCGCACCGGATCGCCTATCCCGAGCTGGCCGGCCTCTTTACGGCCCCCGTGAGCGGACTGGAAGAAGATGCCTATGACAATTCCGGCGATTTTTCCTATCATTTCCGTTATCAGCGGGCGCAGGACCGTCCGGGTGCCGATTATTGCCCGGTCGTTTTGCGGGGGCGTTACCTGCCGGCTCCCTTGAAGGCCTTCATGCAGGAACGGACACCCAAGATGTATTCGATGTATGTTCGCTAAGACCATTGATCAGACGGAACTGGAGCATCTGCCGCTGGCTGCTTTTCCCGGCGAGATCGTCGTTATCGATAAGCCAGGGCCCGCGCTGGATGCCGCCGTCCGCTACCTGCGGACCCGAAAGGTAATCGGTTTCGATACGGAGTCGCGGCCGAGTTTCAGTCAGGACCAGCCCCATTACGGCGTGTCGCTGCTCCAACTCTCCGGTGCCGAGAAGGCCTTTCTCTTCCGAATCAAACTGCTCGGCCTCGATCCCCGGCTGGCCGCCCTGATGGCCAATCCGGCCGTTATCAAAGTGGGGGCGGCCGTCCACGACGACCTCAAGGGACTCGCGAAATACCATCCTTTCGATCCGAAGGGCTTCGTAGACCTGCAGAAGATCGGCGGCGAGTACGGTATCCAGGAGAAGAGTGTCAAGAAGATGGCCGCCATTATCCTGGGCGTGCGCATCTCCAAGACCCAGCAACTTTCCAACTGGGAGGCCCCTTTCCTGTCGGAGGCCCAGCGCAGGTATGCGGCGACCGACGCCTGGATCTGCCGTGAGATGTACAAGATCTTGTCCGTCAGCGAGAAATATTCGCTTCCCGAGGAGGAACCGGCTCCGAAAAAAGAAAAAAAACATGGCAAAAGTCATCCTAAAAAGAGGTAGGGAAGAGTCGCTGCGTCGTTTCCATCCCTGGGTATTCTCGGGGGCGATCGCCCAGGTGAGCGGTCAGCCGGCCGAGGGCGACGTCGTGGGCGTGTACAGCGCTGAAGGGGAATTCCTGGCCCTGGGGCACTACCAGGTCGGCTCCATCGCGGTACGCATCCTGAGTTTCGATGCCGAGGTGCTGGCCCCCGATTTCTGGGAAGTGATGCTACGCCGGGCGCTGGAGGCGCGCCGGACCTTCGGCCTCGTGGATGCGCCCCGGACCAACTGCTACCGGCTGGTCCATGGTGAGGGGGACAACCTTCCCGGCCTGATCGTGGACTATTATGATGGTGTGTGCGTGATGCAGGCCCACTCCGTCGGCATGTTCCGGGCCCGTCGCCAGATCGCCGAGGCGCTGGTGAAGGTGTATGGAGATTCGCTGAAGGCGGTCTATGACAAGAGTTCGGGAACGGCTCCGTTCAAGGCCGGCCTGGATCTGGTGGACGGCTATATTTTCAAGGCGGAAGGATTTTCCGACCGGGAGCAGGTGGTGCTGGAGAACGGTCATCCTTTCCTGGTTAACTGGACGGAAGGTCAAAAGACAGGGTTCTTCCTGGATCAGCGGGAGAACCGCGCCCTGGTCGAGCGATACTCGAACGGGCGTAATGTCTTGAATCTCTTCTGCTATACGGGCGGGTTCTCTATCTATGCTTTAGGTGGAGGCGCTCTCCATGTTGATTCGGTGGACAGTTCCGCACGGGCCATGGCGCTCGTCGATAGAAATGTCGCCCTTTCCGGATTCGAGGCTTCGCGTCATACTTCCTATTGTACGGATGCCATCGACTTCGTCAAGGCCGCTCCGCAAGGAAAATACGACTTGATGATTGTGGATCCGCCGGCTTTCGCCAAGCATCGCGGGGCACTCTCCAATGCCCTCAGGGCCTATCAGCGCCTCAATGCCGCCGCCATCGCCAAGGTGGCGCCCGGGGGACTGGTTTTTACTTTCAGTTGTTCGCAGGTCGTGGACAAGGAGTCTTTCGCCCTGGCCGTCTTCTCGGCTGCCGCCCAGACCGGTCGCAGTGTCCGCATCCTCGACCGTCTCTGCCAGCCGGCGGACCATTCCGTCAATATTTATCACCCGGAGGGGGAATATTTGAAGGGCCTCCTGCTCTATGTAGAATGAAAAAAGCCACTGGGACGTTTCCAGTGACTTTTTTGGAGGTGCCTAGCAGAATCGAACTGCTGTAGCAGGTTTTGCAGACCTGTGCCTAACCACTCGGCCAAAGCACCAATTCGGATTGGGAGTGCAAAGATAGCGAAAAAACTTGTTCCTGCAAATCTTTTTCCCGTAAATCTGCGCAGACCCGGCCCTTACGCCTCCCGTACTTTCATGTGCTCGACGAGGCGGACGGTTTCGGCGAGCCTTTCATCGCTGTCGGCGATGACGGTGATGATGGCGAGGGCGCCCTGCCGGATGGCGATGCACATGACGCGCATGGGGGAGTCGTCTTCGCAGAGGCATTCGAAGCCATAGGCTTTCTTGCCGTCAAAGGGCCAGACGGTCAGCGGATCCTGGTCTTCCGGGTCGTTTTCGTCGAAACCGACCATTTCGGTGTAGTTGAGCAGGGCCTGCTCCTGGGCGTCGCTGTCGCCGGGCATAGGTCCTACGCAGATGTCGATTTCAGCGAGGTCCTTGCGGGCGGCATCGTCCGGGAGGTACGCTTCCAGACGGGTGACGACGTCGCCGGATTCGTCGCTGACTTCGGTCGAGGATTTCCAGCCCTCGGGGAGGGAAAGTTTGATTTGGTAGGTCATGGTGCGGATGCTTTACTCTTTGCAAAAGTAGCATTTTTTTCGCGGATTGCCTCTGGCAGATTGCGCCTTTTTTGCCTTTCGCTTCTCTTACGGTTTGAAATTAAAATGTTTAAATCAAACGTTTTAATAAATTTTATACCCTTCAAAACCTGCTAAAAAGGCTTCGATTTTTGATATTTTTGGTTTTAATTACGATTATCAATTCCGTAACCCATTGAATACCTGCTAATTGCAGAATAATCTCAAAAAACTATAAAAAAAGTTTACAATTTGTTTGCAAAACCAAAAAAAAGGCGTACCTTTGCATTGGGTTGAAGACGGGGTTCTCCCGCTCAGCCTATTGGTTATTAGTTTTAGTGTTATTAATTATGTGGTTAGTATGAGCGTCGCGCGAGAGCGTCACAGCTCAGACGAAGAAAAGGCTCCTGCGAAGGAACCTTTTTTTTGTTTCGGAACGGACTGTCTCGTTTTTTCCACCTTCGCTACGCTTCGTCCCTCCCAAACAAGTTTGGGCCCCTCCCATTCATAGGCCATGGGCGGCCACGTTACAAAAACGAGACAGTCCGTTCCGAAAGAAACCTAACAGAGGAAGGTTACAGGAACCGGCAGAGAAGGTCATAGACCAGGTGGGTGGGGAAGCCCATGATGGTGTAGAAGGATCCGGCGATGCGGGGGATGCCGATGTAGCCGATCCACTCCTGGATGCCGTATGCCCCGGCTTTGTCCAGGGGCTGATACTGATCTACATAGTGGATAATTTCAGCGTCGGTAAGGTCTTTGAACCAGACTTCGGCCGTATCTGCGGCCGTCAGGACGCGGCGGCGGTCCCGCAGGCAGACGCCCGTGATGACTTCGTGCCGGCGTCCCGACAGCAGGCGCAGCATCCGGATGGCGTCCTCGCGGTCGCGGGGCTTTCCCAGGATCGCATCGTCGCAGAGGACCAGCGTATCGGACGTGATCAGGATCTCGTCTTCGGCGAGCGCACGGTGGAAGCCGCGGGATTTGCCTTCCGCCAGGCGGAGCGGAATCTCCGCATGGGGCGTGGCCGGGTCGAAAGACTCGATGAAACTCGTTTCCGCATCGACCGTAAAGTCGATGCCCATGGAGGAGAGCAACTCGCGCCGACGCGGCGAGCCGCTGCCCAGGATGATCCGTTTCCCGTGGAGATCCATCAGAACATCACCTTATAGCGGTCAACATCGAAAACCCATGTGCCCTGGGCCCGCATGACCGCCTCGATCACCTCCCGTACGGCGCCGCACCCGCCAGCCCGCTCCGTCACCCAGTCGGCCGCTTCCTGCACCTCGGGAACGCCGTCGCTGGGACTCGCTCCGATGCCGCAGCGGCGGATCAGCTCCAGATCCGGCAGATCGTCGCCCATAAACAGGACATTTTCTGGCGTGAAACCATGCCGGCGGCAGAAATCCGCCATCTGCTCGCCCTTGTCGCGGGAGTGGAGATAGATGTCGGCTGGATCGACGCCGCTGGTCAGAAAACGCTGTCGGATGCTCTCGGAGCGGCCGCCGGTAATCACGGCCACGGGATATCCCTTGAGCCGCGCCATGCGGACCCCGAAGCCGTCTTTTGCTTCGAAGGTACGGTACAACTCGCCCTGCAGGTCGCAGAGGATGCCGCCATCGGTGAATACGCCATCTACGTCAAAGGCGAACCCCTTGATGTCCAGCAGATTGTCAGGCCGCCGAATCACGATTTCGTCCCTCCTCCCAGGGGACCGAAATCGCCCAGGTTGAAGGTCGCGCCGCCCTTGGTCTGGCCTTCCAGATCAATCAGTCCGAACTGATTTTCGTATTTGATAATATTGTCCTGCAGGGCCATCAGCAGACGTTTTGCATGCTCCGGGGTCATGACGATGCGATTGCTGATCTCCGGCTTGGGAAGACCGGGGAGCATCGTGGCGAAGTCGAGGATGAATTCGCTGCGGGAGTGGGTGATAATGGCCAGGTTGGAGTAGGTGCCCTTCGCGATTTCGGGCTTGAGGTCGAGGCTGATTTGTTTCTTCTCGTTTTCCATTGCATTCGAAGCGGCGCTTTTGTCACCGCCTGTGTGCAAATGTACGCAAAAAAGCGTATATTTGCATAATTTGAGAGACAATAAAAGTTAAGTGATAATGGAACTTCCCGCACGTTATGACCATTCCCAGGTGGAGGACAAGTGGTATGCCTATTGGCTGAAGCATCGTTTCTTTCATTCGGAACCGGATGAGCGACAGCCCTATACCATCGTAATTCCGCCGCCCAATGTGACCGGCATCCTGCACATGGGACATGTGCTCAACAATACCTTGAACGACGTTCTTATCCGCAAGGCGCGGATGGACGGCAAGAACGCCTGCTGGGTCCCCGGCACCGACCATGCCTCCATCGCGACCGAAAACAAGGTTGTCGCCCGTCTGCGCGAGCAGGGAATCCGGAAAGAGGATCTGACCCGCGAGGAGTTCCTCGCCCATGCCTGGCAGTGGAAGGAGGAGCATGGCGGCATTATCCTCAAGCAACTCCGCAAACTTGGCGCCTCCTGCGACTGGGACCGTACCCGTTTCACCATGGAACCGGCCCTTTCCGAAGCCGTCATCAACACCTTCGTCTATTTCTACAAGAAGGGATGGATCTATAAGGGCGTCCGCATGGTCAACTGGGACCCGGTCGGTCTGACGGCAGTCAGCGACGAAGAAGTGGTCCACAAGGATACCCAGAGCCATTTCTATCATCTGAAATATTATATTTCCGACGGGAACGGGCGGCCGACCGACCAGTATCTGGTCATCGCGACCACCCGTCCGGAGACCATCATGGCCGATGCCGCCATCTGCGTGAACCCGGCCGACGAGCGCCATCACTGGCTGCGCGGCAAGAAGGTGCTGATTCCGCTGATCAATCGGGAAATCCCCGTCATCGAGGACGATTACGTGGAGATGGATTTCGGGACCGGCTGCCTCAAGGTGACCCCTGCGCACGACGTCCATGACTACGAAATCGGCCTGCGGCACAATCTGCCCGTCCTGGAAATCATCGACGAGCACGGACGGCTCAACGAAAAGGCCTGCATCCTCGTAGGGGAGGACCGTTTCGTCGCCCGCGAGAAAATCGTCGGGATGCTCCAGGAGGCCGGCAATCTGCTCAAAATCGAGGATTACATCTCGCCGGTCGGCTATTCCGAGCGGACGGATGCCGTCATCGAGCCCAAACTTTCCGCCCAGTGGTTCCTCAAGATGGACCAGCTCGCGAAAATGGCCCTGGAAACGGTTGAAAGCGGCCGGACGCGGTTCGTCCCCGAACGCTATGTCAATACGTACCGCCACTGGATGGAGAATGCCCGGGACTGGTGCATCTCCCGCCAGCTTTGGTGGGGACAGCGGATTCCCGCCTACTATCTGCCCGACGGACAGATCGTGGTGGAATCCACTCCCGAAGCGGCCCTCAAGGCCGCACAGGCCATCAATCCGGCCCTTACCGCCGCCGACCTGCGCCAGGATGAAGACGTACTCGACACCTGGTTCAGTTCCTGGCTGTGGCCGATTTCGGTTTTTGACCCGCAAATGCCGGGTCATCCGGAGCACAAGCCGAACAGGGACCTGGCCTACTACTATCCTACCAATGATCTGGTGACCGGTCCGGACATCATCTTCTTCTGGGTGGCCCGCATGATTATGGCGGGCGAGGAGTTCATGGGACGGGAACCCTTCTCCAATGTCTATTTCACCGGCATTGTACGTGACAAACTGGGCAGGAAGATGAGCAAGACCCTCGGAAATTCCCCGGATCCGCTCGTCCTCATCGAGAAATACGGTGCCGACGCCGTCCGTATCGGCATGCTGCTCTGCTCCTCCGCCGGCAACGATATCCTGTACGACGAGTCCCAGATCGAGCAGGGGCGCAATTTCTGTGCGAAAATCTGGAACGCTTTCCGGCTCATCCAGGGCTGGAAAGTTGATGAATCGCTTCAAGCAAGTGCTGCTAACGTTGCCGGGGTCAAGTGGTTCCGAGCAAGATTAAGCGCCGCGGTCGAAACGGTGGAAGACCATTACGGCAAGTTCCGCATCTCCGATGCGCTCATGACCATCTATAAACTATTCTGGGACGAGTTCTGCTCCTGGTACCTCGAGATTGTCAAGCCGGCATTCGGCGAAGCCATCGACAGGGCCACCTACGACGCCACGCTGGGCTTCTTCGAAGCGTTGATCAAACTGATCCACCCGGTAATGCCCTTCATTACCGAAGAATTGTGGCAGGCCATGGCGCAGCGGAAGGAAGGGGAAACCATCCTCTTCCAGCCCAGTCCGAAGGCCGACGCCCCGGATCCGGCCCTTGTGGCCGCCTTTGACCTTGTGCAGCAGTCGGTGATGGGGATCCGTGCCGTTCGCCAGCAGAAGGGGATCGCCCCGAAAGAGCCGTTGACCCTCCAGGTCAAGGGCGACTTCCCGCAGGAGTTCCTCCCCGTTGTCGGCAAACTCGCCAATGTGTCCGCCCGTGTGGTGGAGGCCTTCGAGGGAGCGAGCGGCGTTCCCTTCGTTGTCGGAACGGTCGAGTTTTTCCTTCCGATCGCCGTTAACGTGGCCGATGAAATCGCCAAGATCGAGAAGGATCTGGACTACCAGCGGAAGTTCCTTGCCGGGGTCCGCGCCAAACTCTCGAACGAGAAATTTGTGGCCCACGCTCCCGAGGCCGTGCTGGCCAACGAGCGGAAAAAAGAGGCCGACGCCCTCTCCAGAATCGAAAGTTATGAAAAACAGCTTAATGCGTTGAAAACCAGCAAATAAAACAGAAATGTTAAACTATTTAACTTTTTTGTTTCCTGCCTTGGTAATCAATGATTTAAGTAAAAATTTACAGAATTGTCCGAATGATGTATTATGAGACCATTTTTCCGGTCCGTTACTATGAAACTGACCAGATGGGCGTCGTCCATCACTCGAACTATATCCGCTATTTCGAGGTCGCCCGGAATGCGATGATCGAGCAGTTCGGCTATCCGATCCAGGACTGCGAGCGGGACGGCGTCACCATTCCGGTTGTCGGTGTGACCTGTAAGTTCCGCCTCCCGGCCCGGATGGGGGATACCCTCCGCGTGACTGCTTCGATTGACGCCGTCCCCCTGGCCAAACTCGTTATTCACCAGGCCGTCTATCGGCAGGCGGACGGCGCCCTTTGTGCGGAAGGGGATGTCACGCTCGGATTCCTCAATAAAGAAAGCGGTTTCCCGACCCGTTGTCCGGAGCAACTGGTGAAAATGATAGAAGAAAGGTTAAACGATAAATAATAATTGCCCTATGTTGATGTA
Source organism: uncultured Bacteroidales bacterium (assembly GCA_946402945.1). GTDB lineage: Bacteria > Bacteroidota > Bacteroidia > Bacteroidales > UBA932 > Cryptobacteroides. The sequence continues at coordinate 13,215 of CAMIYB010000016.1, forward strand.
TCCGCTTGGTGTTATCGGTCCGTGGGAGATCGTTATCATCGCCCTGGTTATCCTGCTGCTGTTCGGAGGCAAGAAGATTCCCGAACTGATGAAAGGCCTGGGTAAAGGCGTCAAAAGTTTCAAGCAGGGAATGAATGAGGTGGAAAAGGAATTGGACGACGCGAAAAAAGACGTCGAGTCCGATCCGAAGAAGCCTCTTGAAACGACCGGAGAAGTCAAGAAGCCCGAGTAATGGAAGAAACTGCGGAGATGTCCTTCTGGGACCATCTCGAGGTGCTGCGGGGGACGCTGTTCCGTGCCTTGGGCGCGATTCTCGCAGCCAGCGTCTTGGTCTTCTGTTTCAAAGGATTCGTGTTCGACGATTTCCTCCTGGCACCCACCAGGAGCGATTTCTTTTTGTATCGTCTGCTCGGATTCGATGTCCAGATCCATCTGATCAACATCGATGTCTCCGCCCAGTTCTTCATCCATCTGAAAACATCCATCGCCCTGGGTTTCATCCTGGCCTTCCCGCTGGTCTGTTTCGAGATTTGGAAATTCATCGCCCCAGCCCTCTACAAGCGGGAAAAGGCGGCCGTCCGCGGCGCCTTCGCTTTCGCCGGCATCCTCTTTTACCTGGGCGTCGTGGTCGGTTACGTGCTCATCCTGCCCGTGACGCTCAATTTCTTTCAGTCCTATACGGTCAGTGACGCGGTCGAGAATAATTTCTCCCTGGGATCATACATATCCCTGTTCACATCCATGGTGCTGATGTTCGGCATCGTTTTCGAGTTTCCGGCCGTTATCGCCGTCCTCTCGTCCATGGGCCTCGTCACGCGGGATACGCTTCGCCGCTATCGCAAGCACGCTTTTGTCGTCATCCTGATCCTGGCCGCTATCATTACTCCGGCCGATCCCTTCTCCATGTGCGTCGCCGCTGCGCCTCTGTACCTCCTTTTCGAGGCCAGCGTCTGGGTCGCCCGGAAAGTCCCTCCAGAACCTGAAGAAGACCCGGACGATGATCTCGATTAGCAACGTGACGGTGGCGTTCGGGGGATTCACCCTTCTGGACGGCATCAGTTTCCATATCAGCGAAAGCGACAAAATCGGCCTCGTCGGAAAAAACGGGGCCGGGAAGTCCACGCTGATGAAACTTATCTGCGGACAGCAGTCTCCGACCGGCGGCCATATCGAGATGCCCCGGCACCTGACGGTCGGCTATCTGCCCCAGATCATGTCCCACCACCGCGGCCGTACCGTCATGGAGGAGGCGATGAGCGCTTTCGATGCCTTCCGGGCCCGCGAGGCCGAGGTGGAGGCTATCAACCAGGAACTCGCGGAGCGGACGGATTATGAATCTGAAGACTATCTGGCGCTGATTTCGCGACTGGGCGAGCTCAACGACCACCTTTCCCTCGAATCCGGCGATCCGCCTGCCGTCCGTGCGGAAAAGACCCTGCTCGGCCTGGGCTTCAGAGACGAGGATTTCGGCCGGAAAACGGAGACATTCAGCCAGGGCTGGAACATGCGCATCGAACTGGCAAAAATCCTCCTTACGCATCCGGATGTGCTCCTGTTGGACGAGCCGACCAACCACCTCGATATCGAATCCATCGAATGGCTCGAGGATTATCTGAAGTCCTACCATGGCGCCTTGATGCTCGTCTCGCACGACCGCCGCTTCCTGGACAGGGTCACAACCCGTACCGTTGAAATCCTGCTGGGACGGATCCATGACTATAAAGTCCCGTATTCCCAGTATGTTACGCTGCGTGCTGAGCGGATGGCCCAGCAGGTGGCCGCCTATGAAAACCAGCAGCGGATGATCGAGAAGACGGAGGAGTTCATCGCCCGTTTCCGCTACAAGCCGACCAAAAGCAATCAGGTCCAGTCCAGGATCAAGGCCCTGGAGAAACTGGACCGCATCGAGGTGGACGAGACCGACAGGGCGAGCCTTACGGTGAAGTTCCCTCCGGCCGAACGTTCCGGCGACGTTGTCTTCAAAGCGGTCGACCTGACGGCCGCCTATCCCGGAAAAGTGGTTTTCCGCCATGCGGATATGGAGATAAAGCGCGGGGAAAAGGTGGCATTTGTCGGACGTAACGGCGAAGGGAAAACGACGCTTATGCGCATCCTGATGGGGCAGTTGGCCCCGGCGGAAGGGGAGGCGCGGGTCGGACACAATGTCCATATCGGTTATTTCGCTCAGAATCAGGAGGATATGCTCGACGGAGAAGATACCGTGTTCGGAACGCTGGACAGGATCGCCGTCGGTGATATCCGCACGAGACTGCGGGATATCCTGGCGCAATTCCTTTTCCGCGGTGAGGATATCGACAAGCGGGTTTCCGTCCTCAGCGGCGGCGAACGGGCGCGCCTGGGAATGGCCAAACTCATGCTGCAGCCCTATAACGTCCTGGCCCTTGACGAACCCACCAACCACATGGATATCAAGTCAAAAGATATCCTGAAACAAGCGCTTCGGGCCTTTACTGGCACACTCATTGTTGTATCTCACGACCGTGACTTCCTCGATGGGCTGGTGGACAAGTTGTACGAGTTCCGCGACGGGCGGGTAAAGGAGCATCTTGGCAGCGTCGAGGATTTCCTTTCCGGCCGCAGAATGGAAAGCCTGCAGGAGTTGGAACGCCGGTTTATGCCGGCCGTCGCGGCGCCGAAAACGGAGACGAAAGCCCGTCAGGACTTTGTCCAGCGGAAGAGCGTTTCCCGGGAAGAGAAAAAGCAGCGGAGCCGGGTGGCCTATCTGGAAAAGGAGATCGCCCGCTGCGAGGCGGCCATGAAAGAGATAGAAAAAACGCTGTCCAACCCGGGGCCGAAAGACGATATCATGGAACTGACGCGGTCGTATCTGGAGCACAAACGTGATCTGGACGCTTGGACGGAAGAGTGGGGAGAATTAATTGAAAAATTGGAGGATTAAGATATGGTTAAAAGACTTTTATCTGTTCTTATCGGAACGATTGCTTTCGGTATAGTTGCGGCAGCGCAGACCGAGAGCCAGCACCTCGAATTCGAAGCCTTCGACGGGATTGTCATCGATGACGAATTCGATGTTACCTTCCGCGAATCCCGCAATTACATGGTCGATTACACCGTGGATGCGGCATTCGAGTCCAACCGTCTCGTGGAAGTCTATGTCCGCGGCAAGACCCTGTTCATCTCGCTCAACCGGAAAGGCATGTCCTCCGACCTGAAGAAGGCGTATCGGGGCCGCAATGCCGGCAGTGCCGTCCTCCGGGCTGTCGTCTATGCTCCGACGGTCGCTTCGGTCCAGTTGCTCGGGAAATCCCTTTTCGATGCGGCCGGTCTCGAGATCAAGGGCTCGCGTTTCTCCGTGAATGTATCGGACAATGCCCGCCTGAGCGGACTTTCGGTCAAGACCGACGAACTGTCCGTCGAAATGGCCAAGTCGGCGGAGGTGTCCCTCAAAGCGGAAGTGGACAACCTCATCATCCGCACGAATGGCAATGCGGTGCTGGCGGTCAATTATTCTGCTGAAAAAGTGGACCTTACCGCCACCGGGTCGTCCAAGACCACCCTTACCGGCGATGCGGTTTTTGCGGCCGTCCATGCCAAGGGGAATCCCGACGTGAGCATGTCCGGGAAGGGGGACATCCTCCGGATCGAAGGAAACGGGACGACAGATTTTGACGGCGTCAACTTTGCCGTGAAGGAGGTGACCACCGACATGTCCGGCTCCAGTAAAGCCTATGTCAGCCCGACGGAAAAACTCAATCTGACCCTGCGCGGCGGTCATGTCGTCTTCGGCGGTGAGCCCTCCGTCAACATCGTCAGCATCAAATCCGCCTCCGTTACGCGGCTGGCCGACGAGAAAGTCCGCAAATAAGCCATGCTGATTCTCGATTCCCACTGCGACACCCCCTCGGAACTGCTGAGGGGGCGTGATTTGCATATTGACAACCCCGGGGCGCACGTCGATTTCCCGAAACTCCGCAAAGCCGGCGTAGATGCCTGTTTTTTTGCCCTGTACACAAGTGCGGAACTCTCTCCGGACCAGGCTACCCGCCGGGCCCTGGAAATGCTCTCAGCGAGCCTGGATGCCATCGAGCACGAGCCGGACTTCGCCGTGGCCGTGAATGCAACGCAGGTTCGGGAAAACAAGGCTTCCGGGAAGCATTCTATCCTCTTCGGCATGGAGAACGGCGCACCCGTCCAGCACTCGCTGTCGCTCCTTCGCCTTTTCCACCGGATGGGCGTCCGCTATCTGACCCTGACGCACAACGGGGACAATGAAATCGCCGACTGTGCGGCGGAAGGGAAGCGCTGGAACGGTCTCAGTCCCTTCGGCAGGGAAGTGATCGCCGAGATGAACCGTATCGGCATGATTCCCGACATGGCCCATGTGTCCGACAAGACCTTTTACGACTGTCTGGCCGAATCGTCCAAGCCCCTGGTATCGACGCATTCGTGCTGTCGTGCCCTGGCGGGTCACGCGCGCAATATGACAGACGACATGATCCGGGCGATGGCCGACAAAGGGGGAGTCATCCAGATCAATTTCTATCCGGTATTCCTTTCAGATGCGTTTGCCCGCGACGGAAAACCGCTTCCCGGTGTGCGCGACATTGTGGATCACATCGACCACGCGGTGCGTGTGGGGGGCATTGAAGCCGTTGGAATCGGAACGGATTACGACGGCATCGAAGTTACGCCGGAAGGGCTGGAGGATGTCTCCTGTCTGGGTCGGGTCTTCGATGAAATGAAACGCCGCGGCTATTCCGACGATGCTATCGGGAAAGTCGCGGGCGAGAATTTCATGCGGGTCTTTGCCGAGGTCTGCGACTAGGCCCGTATTTCATTCAGTAACAGGAATAAAGCCGATGCTGCGAAGCGCTCGATATTGCGCTTCCGGTCATTGGTGAAGTGGTATTTTTCCGTGCGGACACGCCCGGGCGAGGTGACGGCGACCCAGACCGTTCCCTCGGGATTCTGCGGATCACCGCCGCCGGGTCCCGCCCAGCCCGTGGTGGCGAGGGCGTAGTCGCTTCCGGTCAGCTTGCGGACGCCTTCGGCCATGGCGGCGGCCACCTCGCTGCTGACCACGCCTTTCCCGGCAATGACGTCCGCAGGCACGCCGAGAACCTTTTCCTTGACGGAAACGGCATAAGAGGTAACGGAGCCGAGGAAATAGGCCGAGGAGCCGGGAACGGTCGTCAGCAGGTGGGCGATTTCCCCACCGGTGCAGGATTCTGCCACGCTGAGGCTTTTTCCGGCCCTCAGAAGGGCTTCTCCTACGGCATGTTCCAGCGTATCATCCTGGAAAGAATAGATGCTATCTCCCAGCAGATTGTGAAGTTTGTCCACCTCCTGGTCGAGCATTTTTTCCGCCTCGGAGGCATCCCCGCCATATACGGACAGGCGGAGACGGACGCCCGTCAGGGGATTGGGCAGATAGGCCAGGTGCATGCTCTGCGGCAGCGCATCCTCCCAGGAAGCGATGCGTTTGGCCAGTGCCGATTCCGCCATGCCGAAGGTCATGAGGGTCCGGTGACGGATCGCATCGAAGGCATGGTGCCGTCGGATATCTTCCAGGACGTCCGGGAGGGCCGCTTCCGTCTCGAAAGGGACGCCGGGCATGGCGTACAGCGAGGGACAGCCGGGAAAGGCGCTGCCATTGAGACGAAAAACCATAATCGGGGCCGTTCCACGCCGGTTTTCAATGACTTCGCAAGTGTCCGGAACCAGCGCCTGGGCGCGGTTAATATCCAGCACATCCAGCCCTCTGGAGTGCAGGATCCTGTGGATAATGGCAAGTTGGCCGGCATGCTCCACCAATTTCCGGCTGCCGCTCAGGGCGGAAAGGGCCGCTTTGGTGATGTCGTCCTTGGTAGGGCCGAGGCCTCCCGTCGTGATGACGATGTCCTGTGCGGACAATTCCTCTTTCAAGGTCCGGACGATGGTCTCATGGTCGTCCCCTATGGAAAGCATGCGCGTGACCCGGACCCCCAGTTGCCCCAGCGCCCGGCTGATCATGGCAGAATTGGTATCGACGACCTGTCCGATGAGGATTTCGTCGCCGATGGTACAGATTGATGCTGTAATCATAAGAGTTTCAAGATTTTGCGCACGACGGAGAATCCTTCGTACGCCAGGGCGGAGCCGGCTTCCACGAGCGAGGCGCCCTGGGCGATCAACTGGGCGGCATGGGACGCCGTGCGTGCGCCCGAGGCGATAATGGGGATCAGCCCCCTGGATTTTTCCACGGCTTCGCGTACCTGGGACGCCGGCACGACCAGTCCATCGACTCCGGAGCGGAGCGCATAGTCGAGGAGGGCGTCCAAATCCTCCGGAGCGACCGGCGCTCCCAGTTTCAGGACGACCGCTTTGATGATGTCCAGGCCCATACGGTTGTCCAGGAGAGGATCGACGGCGGCGTTCAGATAGGGGATAGAGACGTCAGAAGCGGGTTTTCCGGGCCGGGCGACGGGGATCACGAAGAAATCGACGAAATCCTGCAGCAGCGAGAACGAACGGCTCAAATCCGCAACGGCCTGTTGCTCGTCTGCATCGCGTCCATAGAGAAGATTGCCGGCGACGATCGTCCCGGCCTTGCGGCGGCTCAGGAAGGATATGGCGTCGAGGACGCCCTGGTTGATATCACGGCTTTCTTTCCCGCGTACGGTCCGGATCCGCCGGCCGCGTCGGGACGATTCGGCGGCATCCTGTGGAAGCGGGGTGAGAGGGCCTGTTTCAATGAAACTGAAGCCGATACGTGCCCATTCATCAACGTTTTCACCCGTCCGTTCTATCCCGGGCGCGAGGCCGACCGGATTGGTGAACCGGATTCCGAATAACTCCCGTTCGTGGCCTGCGGATTCCTTTTTGCGGGAAAAACGGACCAGACTGCCCGTCAGGGGCAGGTGCGTCAGCAGCCGCAGGGACAGACGAGCCCATTTGCGGACGATTTCCGGATGAAGCCGCAGGATAAGCGGGCGGATAAAAATACGATACAACATGACGCAAATCTACACAAAAATCCGCGTCTATGAAAGTTCCTGGAAGGTATTGTCAGAGAAAAATACAATGATTTTGGAAATTCTCGTCCCCTCCGGCCGTTCAGACAGGGAAACTGAAGCAATCTTTGTTTTCCCTGCGGACAATTCCCGGGCTGGCTCTTCTGAGGGCTCCGGCAGGGGGTCACTTGCCGGAACTGGATTAGGTATCATCTCCTGCGGGGCGGGAGATGAGAATAAATCGGGCTCTGATGGGACTGTAGCGGCCTCCTGATCCCTTTTGTACATCTTTCCCTTCCCCTGAACCAGCCATTCAATATTGAGGCTGGGGTAGTGGATCATCAGGGATTCAAGAAAATCGTAACTGGGACGATTGCGTCCCGCCAGCACGTGAGAGACGCTCGCCCGGGTGATGCCCAGCGTATCGGCAAACTGCGACTGGGAGATATTTTCCGCCGCCAGAAACTGAAGGAGACGCTCGTTCATTTTTCTTACCGTTCTTTTTACAAATGTAGCGCTTTTCCATGAATCCGCCAAATCCGCACCGCTTTTCCTACCTGACACAATTCTGCATCTGAGAAGTGGAGAGCCCCTGAAAATACTTATATCTATACTTTATTATACTATATATAAAACACTGGGTAATAGCAGAATAGCATGCAAATACGCAGTATTTAAACGAAGGTTTTACGACCGAAGTGTGTTATTTACAGAATTCTTCTAAACGTATAGTTTCGAATACTTTAAATAACTTTCTGATTATAAGCTATATCGAATATATATCATCTCTTTATAATTTTTGCTTATTTAACATATATTTATGTTTACAAATAAATTTTGTAAACATGCGTAAATATTTGTAAATTTTACAAATGAAAACGGATGCGTTGATTTTGTAACTGTTAATAAAGTGTTGATAAACTGTTCACGAAATCCTTCACGAAAATTTCACATCCCGCCACTGCAGCCAATCTCTCATTGAATTCCCCGCTAATCACATAAAAATTGACTAAACCGGCCTGAATAATCCAAAATTTTCTCAAAAATAGACAAAAATCAACGCAATTACTTAAACAATTAGTTTTGATAAACTATTATTAATCTTTTAACTATAATTGATTATGTTTTACTTTTGCTAAATGAAACTCTTTGCTAAATGAAGTCCGAACGGCTGAATTATGATTATTCGCCGCGAATGTGTAATTTTGCAGGAGAAAAGGAATAGAAGAAGCGAAATGATACCTGAACTCCGCATCGAAGACTACAACTATCCGCTCCCGGACGAGCGCATCGCCAAATATCCACTACCCGAACGGGACAGTTCCAAACTCCTGTATTATAATAAGGATGGAAGCGTCACGGAACACATCTTCCGCGACCTGCCCTCCCTCCTTCCGCCCCGTTCCCTCATGGTCTTCAACGACACCAAAGTCGTCCCGGCGCGGCTTCATTTCCGGCGTCCGACCGGCGCGAGGATCGAAATTTTCTGCCTGGAACCGGTCATCCCCGTCGAATACAACCTCGCCTTCGCCGCTACGAGTTCCTGCTCTTGGAAATGCGTCATCGGCAATGCCAAACGCTGGAAAGACGACATCCTGCTCCTTGACAATCCTGCCGAAGACCCCGCCGTCGCCCGGATGGGCCTCACCGCGCGCCTGAGGGGCAGACAGGGGGAGACCGGCACCGTGGAATTCGCCTGGACGGACGGTGCGCCCTTCTCCCAGGTGCTCGAACGTTGTGGTACCATTCCCATTCCTCCGTATCTGGGCCGCGCCTCGGAACAGATTGATGCGGAACGCTATCAGACCCTCTACGCCCGTATCCGGGGCTCCGTTGCCGCGCCGACGGCCGGCCTGCATTTCACCGAAAGCGTGCTGGAGGCACTCTCTGCCAGGGGAATCGACCGTGAAACCGTGTGCCTCCATGTCGGGGCCGGCACCTTCCTGCCCGTCAAGACTTCCCAGGTCGCCGACCATCCGATGCACCGGGAGCCCTTCGTCGTCTCCCGCGGACTCCTTGCCAGGCTGCGCGACAGGAGTATTCCCGTCACCGCCGTCGGCACCACCTCCGTCCGCACCCTGGAGTCCCTTTACTATGCCGGCGTCTCCTGCCTGGAAACAGGCGCTCCGGCTGACGTGGAACAATGGGCTCCGTACCAGCGGGAATACACCGCCTCGCTGGAAGAATCCCTCGATGCCTTGATCGGCTACCTGGACCGCGAGGGGCTGGATGCCCTTTCCCTGGGGACGCGCATTATCATTGTGCCGGGCTTCCGATTCCGCATCGTCGACCGTCTGGTGACCAATTTCCACCAGCCGGAGAGTACCCTCATCCTCCTGGTATCCGCCTTTGTCGGCGGCGACTGGCGCAGGATCTATGATTTCGCCCTCGCCAACGGATTCCGTTTTCTCAGTTACGGAGACTCCTCCCTGCTTGAGCGGCGGTAATAATATGGCGGAAGATTTGGGAAAATGCGGGGTTTTGTTTAGATTTGTATGACCAAAGCACAGGACGCCATGGAAGAAGTGAACGAATTCAGCAACATCAGTCCGTACACGGACGAAGAAGCCGTCGAGGCGCTCGGGAAAATCGCAGACCATCCGGCCGTCCAGGCCGCTTCCCGTTACATCTTCCCGGATGAGGAACCCGATTTCCTGCGGAATGCCCTGAAAAGCCTCCACAGCATCGATGAATTCCAGACCGCCGTCATGACCAAGGCCATCGAGTGGTGCCTGGCCACGACCGCGCACAATTTTTCCTACGACGGCATCGAAAACGTCAAGGGTGTCAAAGGAAAGTTCCTGGCCATCTCCAACCATCGCGACATTATCCTCGACCCGGCCATCACCCAGGTCGTCCTGTACCGCAACGGCATCCCGATGACCCAGATCGCCGTCGGCGACAACCTGCTTTCCAACAAATATGTCGAATACCTCATCCGTTCGAACCGGATGATCAAGGTGATCCGCGGAATCGACGCCCGCAGCCTGTACCTTTCGTCACAACTTCTGTCCAAATACATCCGGCAGACCATCACTTCCGGCACCAGTTCCGTCTGGATCGCCCAGAAGGAGGGCCGGGCCAAGAATGGTATCGACAAGACGGAGCAGGGCCTGCTGAAAATGTTCGACATGAGCGGCACCAAGGACTTCGTGGCCAATTTCGAGGAACTCAACATCGTCCCGATGAGCATCTCCTACGAATATGAGCCCTGTGATATCCTGAAGGCCAGGGAGTTGCTGATTTCCCGCACGCAGAAATACGTCAAGCAACCTGACGAGGATCTTGTGAGCATCATGACCGGCATCAAGCAGCCCAAGGGCGATATCCATCTGAACATGGGCGTCCCCCTCATGCACGGGGAAATCGAGGCTGCCTCCTTCTGCCACAAGAACGACCGCTACCAGGCCATCCGTGCCGCGGTGGACCGCCGTATCATCGAAGGTTACCGGCTCTGGAAGAACAACTACATTGCCTACGATATGCTCCAGCATACCTACCGCTACAGCGACAGGTACACCCCGGAGGATGTCGAACGTTTCACCGCCTATGTCGAGCACCAACTCGACAAGGTGGAAAAAGAACTCTCCCGCAATGACTTGCGGGAGATCTTCCTCGGAATTTACGGCAATCCGGTGCTCAGCAAGGAGAAACTGGCCGAAGCCATGGCCAATCGGGGCGAGACCGCCGTCTAACTCTTTTTCCGGTCAATATGAACGTCGAGTTGCGGGAAGGGGAAATGGAACCCTGCCCTGGGCAGTTCGCGGTAGATCGCCCGGTTCAATGAAAAATAGACCGGCCAGTAATCCGCAGCGCGGACCCAGGAACGGGTTACCAGCTGGACGGAACTCTCTTTGAGGGCCAGCACCTCCACGAAAGGGTCGTCCGCTCCGGGCGTCGAGGCGTCAAGCACCCGCTCGTCCGAACGGATCAGATCCTTCAAAAACTCGCTGCAGGCGTCGGCGTCGTCCCCGTAGGTGATGTCGACCGTCAGATCGACGCGGCGCAATTCCTTGATGGAGAAATTGTTGATATTGCCGTTGGAAAGGGCGCCATTGGGCAGGATGACGGAACGGTTGTCCGTGGTGCGGATCTTCGTGGATACCATCGTCACTTCTTCTACCGTGCCCGCAAATCCTTGTGCCTCAATGAAATCGCCAACCTTGAAGGGCTTGAACACCAGAATCATGATGCCCCCCGCGAAATTCTGCACCGTGCCGCTGAGCGCCATGCCGATGGCCATGCCGCCGGCTGCGAGGACGGCCGCCAGGGAGGTCGTGTTGATCCCGAGCGTGCTGATGGTGATGACAATCAGGAGGATGGTCAGGGAGATGCTGACCAGGCTGCTGACAAAGGTCGCCAGGGTCTTTTCAGCCTTGCGCTTCTCCAGACCGCGCCGGAGCAGGCCATTGATGCGCCGGATCAGCCATACGCCCACCACGTAGATAATCAGGGCGGCGAGCACTTTCAGACCGAACTGCAGGGCTTGCTGGCCGAACTCGCGGAAGAAGACCTCCGGATCGGTGGAGATCTGGCTGGCCGCTTCCTGAAGGGCGACTTTTGCCGAGTCGGCGACGTTGACGGTATCTTTCGGAATGGCTTGCAGGAATATCATGACTTAAAAGAGTTTATCGACTGCCGTGATGATTTCTTCGGCGGGGAGGTCGGGGCTGAGAACCAGGTCGGGTTCCTTCCAGGAGAAACCTTTCTCCGTAGCATTGAGTTTGCCGCCGCCGGTAATATTGAGCATCACCGTTTCCTCGCGGGTGATCTTTCCTTCCTCCAGGGCCTGGCTGACGCTGGCTACGGCCGCAGCCGCCGCCGGGAAGATATCCACACCTTCCTTGTAGACGAACTGGAGCATCCAGTACACGATCTCGTCATTGCTGACCTTGAACATGTCTCCGCCCGAGGCGGTGAGAACATCGAAAAGGCCTCCGGCAATGCTGTAGGGCGGTTTGCGGTTGGAGAGGACCTTGGCCAGGATGACTTCCGAATCGCGACGCGACTTCTCGGCGCTGAGGGGGAGCAGTTCGCGGGAGGCGGCCTTCCAGGAGTCGTACATGAGGGTGAAGGGGATGTTCTGGCTGGCGAATACCTTCATGTGGTTTTCGCCGAAGCGGCCGTCCTCGGCCAGACGCTGGGCGTTTTCCCAGGCCGCGATGGCGCCGGTGCCGCTGCCGACCGCCTGGAAGTAGGCGTCCGGGATGCGTCCGATGGTTTCAACGGCGGAAAGGACGGTCGTGCCCATCCCGTCGCGACGGGCCACGTTCTTTGCGCCGCCTTCGGCGAAGAAACGCGGATTCCGGCAGAGTTTCTCGCCCAGGGCGATAGCGTCGTAATAATCTGTGCCAAAGGGTGTTGCGAGCACCTTTACGCAGGAGTTCAGCGGCTTGCGGAACCAGAGGTCCTTGCTGTTGTCGAGCGGAATGCACACCACCAGGGGAATCCTGTTGTCGGAGCACACCTGGGCGAAGGCGCGGGCCGTGTTGCCGGCCGACTGGACGACCAGGGTGCGTTTTTCGTTCCGCTTGGGAAGGCGGGCACAGACGGAAAAGGCTTCGGTCTCCTTGAAGGAGCAGGTCTGCATCCGGGCGCCGATCTTCGGCCAGTAGCCCGAGAAGGTGATATAGAGGTTTTCCATGCCCAGGAAGGCCGCAAGTCCCTTGCTCTTATAGGTAACAGGGGCGTGGGAGCGGCGGAGCGTCCGGCAGATGGGAAGCCATTCCGCATAGCGGTACAGGCCTTTGAGATCGTCCCGGGGCGTAAAACGCCGGTTGGCATATTCGGCCCGGATCAGGGAAGGGGAGTCTGCCTGCGGATCCGCCAGGGACCAGCCTTCGTCTTCGAAGAGGCGGCCTGTGGCGATGTTGCGAAGCAGGTAGGAGGTAGGTTTGAACGCCATGTCTTATAGTTTTATGAAAAGCCAGACCAGATAGGCCGCCTCGATGCAGAGGAAGGCGAATCCGTCGGCGCGGTCAAGTTTGTCTTTTTCGCCCGTGTAGGCGGCCGCCCAGATCGCCAGGGCGCTGAGCAGGAGGATGCCCAGGTCCATGAGGCTGACATCGGCCATCGACAGGGGGGTGATGAGGGCGGAGACGCCCAGAATCAGGAGGATATTGAAGATATTCGATCCGATGATGTTGCCCAGGGCGAGCTGGCCTTTTTTCTTGGCCGCCGCCACGATGCAGGTCACCAGTTCCGGAAGGGATGTGCCGCCGGCAAGGATGGTGATAGCGATGAATTTGTCGCTGACACCCAGCACCTTGGCGATGGTCGTGGCGGAATTGACGAAGAGCCGTCCGCCGAAGACCAGTCCGGCCAGTCCGGCGAGAATCATGGGGATGGCAAGGCCCAGGGGACGGACTATTTCCCCGTCGGCCTGAGGCGGATTCTTCCGGCCCTGGATAAAAGTCCAGATCATATAGGCGATGAAGGCGACCGTCAGGACGGCGCCGTCCCAACGTGAAAGGACATTTTCTCCGTAGTGGAAAAGGGTTCCGCCCATGCCCAGGAAAATCAGCAGCAGGGTGATGCCGATGTTGACGGGGATGTCTTTCCGTCGATTCTCTTTCGTAATCGCGATGGGCAGGATGAGGGCGGTGACGCCCAGGATCAGCAGGGTGTTCATGATGTTGGACCCGATGACATTGCCGATAGCCACATCGGCGTTGCCCTGGAGGGCGCCGATGACGCTGACCACCATCTCGGGGGCGGACGTGCCCATGCCTACGATGGTCAGGCCGATGACGAATTCGCTGATGCCGGCCTTGCGGGCGAGGCTGGACGCCCCGTCGACAAGGATCTCCGCTCCTCCGACCACAAGGGCCAGACCACCCAGCAATAACAAGAGTTCGACAAACATGTTCCTACGTATGCGAAATGTCCTGCAAGTTACAAAAATTATTTCGTTCTCCGATGGAGCGCGCACACATTTTCGACATGCTGGGTGTGCGGGAACATATCTACGGGCTGCACGGCGGTGATTTCATAATCCCCAGCGAAAAGGGCGAGGTCACGGGCCTGGGAGGCGGGATTGCAACTGACGTACACCATGCGCTGCGGGGCCGCCTGAAGGATGACTTTGGCCACATCCGGATGGATGCCGGCGCGCGGCGGGTCCAGGATCACCACGTCGGGCCGGCCGTTCTCGCGGATGAAATCCGCCGTGAGAATGTCCTTCATGTCGCCGGCGAAGAAGCGGCAGTTGGTGATACCGTTTGCCCTGGCGTTGAATTTCGCGTCCTCAATGGCCTCAGGCACGTATTCGATGCCGATGACCCGGGCCGCCTGCCGGGCGACGAACTGGGCGATGGTGCCCGTTCCGGTGTAGAGGTCGTAGACGGTCTCGCTGCCGGTCAGGGCGGCAAAATCGCGGGCGGTGCAATAGAGTTTGTATGCCTGGGCGCTGTTGGTCTGGTAGAAGGATTTGGGCCCGACCTTGAAGCGAAGTCCCTCCATCTGCTCGTAGATGGCCTCCTCGCCCTTGTAGAGGATGCACTGCTGGTCGGAAATGGCGTCGTTCAGTTTCCTGTTGATGACGTAATAGAGGGAACTGATCTGCGGGAATGCCTCCGATACGGCATCCAGAAGGGGATAGATGGCCTTGTCCTCCCGTCCGAAACAGACGATGAGCATCACTTGCCCGTCGTCTGTGGTGCGGATGAACATGTTGCGGAGAAGACCGTGGTTTTCCCGGATGTCGTAGAAGGGGAGTCTATGGCCGAGCGCATAGTCCTTGATAAAGAGACGGATTGCGTTCGAGGGTTCCCGCTGCAGATGGCAGGTCTTGATATCCAGCACTTTATCGAAGAACTTTCCCACGTGGAAGCCCAAACCGGGCTCCACGATCGCAGGATCCTCGTCACGGAGTGTCCATCTCTTGCTGGAAGCGCTGTATTCCAACTTGTTACGATAGTATCGGATGCGGTCGGAGGGGAGTGTAGGACGGATTTCCGGGACCGCGAGGTGACCGATGCGGACCAGTTGGTCCTCCACCTGCCGGCGCTTCGCCTCCAGTTGAAGGGGATAGGGGAGCAGTTGCCAGCGGCAGCCGCCGCAGGTCCCGAAATGTTCGCAGAAAGGCTCCTGACGCTGCTCAGAGGGCTTTACAATCCGTTTGATAAAGCCCTCCATATAGTTCTTTTTCTTCTTGAATACCTGAATATCAACGATATCTCCCGGTACGCCAAATTCGGTGAAAACCACCATTCCATCCACGTGGGCCAGGGCTTTTCCTTCGGCTGCAACGGCTTCCAGAGTCACATTTTCAAGGAGAATATCCGTTTTTTTCTTGCTCATTCCGCTTTGAAACTGAAGTTGATTTTGTAGAGTTTGGGGTTCTTTTCGTCACTGCCGACCCAGACGCAGTTCCGCTCCCGGTCAACGCACACGGATTCCGCATTGTCGATGAAGGAGAGACTATATGTGGCCAGCAGGGTCGTCCCGTCCGGAGAGAAAATACCGAGTTTTTTCGCCTTGGAATCGGTGACCCAGAGCCAGTCTGCGGCGCTGTCATAGCACAGGGCGGCGATTTCTCCGATCCAGGACGCCGCATTTTTCAGGCTGCGGGACGACTTGACGGTCCCGTCCGTGCCGATGAGCCAGAGCGAAGCTTCGCCCTGGGCGCCGACAAAGAGCGAATTGTCTTTGTACCAGGAGATTCCTTCCAGCCCGTCGTTGTCAAATTTCTTGTCGACGGCTTCCTGGACGGTGAACAGTTCGGTGAAGGAGTCATAGTTCGGAGCCGTAGCTTTATAGACCTTCTGGACCCGTTCTACGGCGATATAGACATCTCCGGTCGCGGGATCGGTAGTGACGGCTTCCATGTCGAGATCCTGGGTAAGGACTGCTTCGCTCCTGCCTTCGAAATCGAGGCTGTACAGGCCGCCTTTGTCGCCGACGGCCCACATGCCGCTTTTGTCGCTTTTCAGGCACAGTCCGGAGATTTCCGGGACGCTAACGCTGAATTCCTCGTGGGTGCCCATGACCGGCATATTCGACGGATTGTCCGTAGGCTCCGGCGTCGGTGTCGTTTCTTCCCGTTTCATTTCGGGGTCGTTCAGACATCCGGCCAGGAGGATGGCCGTAAAACATACCGCGAGTATTTTGATGTAATGGTTCATACGTTTTGTTATACAATTTATATTAAAACGGGAACCTGAAGCAAATAAGAACTTGAACAGCAATCGTTTTTTTATCAACGAATTAATGTATGCAATAGTTCTTATTTCTTTTATAGCATTAGTGCGTTACTAAGACTAAGTAGGTAAATCGTTATCTGTAATGGCCGAATGTTGAGAGCACAAGTACCTCGACGACTTCATCGTAGATTTTATAGACGAGCCGATGCTCTTTGGTGATTCGTCTGGAATAGACAGAACCATCGTAGCCCTTAAG
Organism: uncultured Bacteroidales bacterium; assembly: GCA_946402945.1. Classification (GTDB taxonomy): domain Bacteria; phylum Bacteroidota; class Bacteroidia; order Bacteroidales; family UBA932; genus Cryptobacteroides. Next base: position 29,588 of record CAMIYB010000016.1, read on the forward strand.
CTGTTCCACCTGACCAGTACCCGTCCGAGGGTGTTCCCGGACTTCGTCAAGAAGTTTTGATAGTTTGGATACGGCCTGTGGCG
>CAMIYB010000017.1 GCA_946402945.1 uncultured Bacteroidales bacterium
GATGGGAATCGTGAGGCTTGAAAAGGTCCTCGGGCGAGATGCCGGAGGGTAAAGTACCCTGGTTCCAGAAGGTGATGCGGTCATCGAAGATGCGCATTTGACTGTCCGGACCATTGTAATCTTTGTGGCAGATAGCGTTGTATAGTATCTCTCTGAGGCCGTCTTCGGGAATCTCCAGGGGCTCTATACGCTGCATGCCCTCGTAATGGATGGGCCGGATGAGATATTTGGCATCCAGGGCTTCCATAACGCGGTCGGCCATACGGATGAGGTCTCCGTCAATGAGGTCCTGATTCATCAATGCTGCCTGTGTCGCTCCGAATCGGCCTATCTTGATGCGGGCATTGAGGCAGTAGTGCTGGGGATTCTTGCCAAAAAGGAGAAGGGCGGCGATGGTGAGCTCTCCGTCTTCTGTCATTACTTCCAGGTTCTTGAGGACTTTCTCGATGGGGTCATTGATGCTGTCCTTGGGTAACCGGCCTTTGTCTATACCTTTGCGAAGGAAGTACTTGATGGCTTCCGGGTCAATTGCTTCGATGGTGGCGCCGCGGATGACTCTGGAATCCCAGGTAGCGTTCATTTTGCGGGCGTAGAAGTCTTTGAGGGCTTGGCCTTTGACTATCTGGTTGGTGGCACCGACGCGCTTGTAGAGGATGCCATCCAGTGTAACCGCATCCTGGCTGGGAGAGATCTCAATTTCAATGATTTCTTTGCCATCTCGATCCAGCAGGCGTACATCAGGATAGAGACGCATTTTGTCGGCGAGCTTGTTGGGGATGTCTTCCATCAACTTCTTGGCGTTCTGAACACCCCAGACGGTTTCTGCGTCGGTGATGCCGATGTACATGGTGCCGCCGTCGGCGTTGGCTAAGCCGCAGATCCACTTCAGCCATTCATCGTCCCACTGACGTTTGTATTCTATGATATGTTTTTCTCCCATAGGGTTCGTTGTTAACATTGACAAATTTACGGATTTATCGGCAGATTCTAAAAATCTTTGCAAGGTTATCGGCCTACATTCCCTCTTCTTCCCAGGATGCGGCGATCTTGGCTATGGCGTCGGACTTGGTGCTGTTCCTTTATCGGCCCGAACAAAAGAGATCCCCGATCAAGTCGGGGATGACGAAGGCTAGAGGCTCGAGTCGGGGATGACGAAGGCTAGAGGCTCAAGTCGGGGATGACGAGCCGGGGATGACGAGCCGGGGATGACGAGCCGGGGATGACGAGCCGGACGGGCCGGGGATGAGGAGTCGCGGTATTATCGTCCCAGGAACCATTTCCAGGCAGGAACGATGTGAATGATTCCCAGTGCATCCTGTACATCTTCTTCCATGTCGCGCGTGACAATGGTCAAGTCCCTGCAGCCAGTTAAGGTGGCAGCTTCACGAATGCCGTTCAACTCCCGTTCCCGGGTGTCTTTGTCTTTCATATCCCAGCACACCTGAATCAGTTGATTTACGGCAGTTTCGGTCTGGATAACGAAGTCACATTCCTTGTCCCCAAGGTAATAGCAGATCTTCTGTCCGTCGGGAAGATTCCTGAGCAACTGCAGGAACACGGCGTTCTCGAACAGAATACCATCATCATCCTTACCTGGCAGCAAAACAGATTGACGCAGCCCATTATCTACACAATAGTATTTGGGAAGAGCGCTGGTTTCCTTCTTGAAGGACAGGTCAAACTTTGTCACCTTGTAAAGCAGGAAGATAGAGCTGGTTTTGTCGGCAATATCATACAGGTCGTCTTTGGTGACTTTCCGGCCTTGGGAGCGCATGTCATTGTAGATAGCGTTGATAGATGCCGGCTTGGTCATGCCGGCCATCAGACGTTTGATTAGGTATTTGACGCGTTCCGGATTGGACAGTTTGTACCGGTCTATCAAATCTCGGAAGATCATGGTGTTGAAGTATCCCTGCAGGAGTTTATCCTTCATTACTCGACTGGGCTCAAGGACCACTTCCGGATATCCGCCTTCGTGGACAAAGGAATCGAAGGTGCAGCGAAGAAGCGCTAAGTCTTTCTCCAGGTGGCTGTCTGTAGGGATGCCCTTAAACTGACAGTACTCCTTGAAGGAAAGAGGATATTCTTTATAATCAAGCGGCCAGCCCCTAAGTGCGGTATTTAGTTCTTCGGATAGCATATCGGCATTGCTACCGGAGATGAAGATGTGCTTGCTGTAGTGCTTGGATAGTCGCATCACGAAGAGTTCCCAGCCTTCGATGCGCTGGATTTCGTCGAAGAAGAAGTAAACGTCCTTGATGGGGATATCCGGGAACATCTCCATATAGGCCTCCAGGATGGAGTTGAAGTCGGAGGTCTGCATCCCTTCGAAGCGTTCATCGTCAAAGCCGATCCAGGTGATTTGGCGCGGGCTCACGCCAGATTTAAGGAGACGCTCGATGCAGAGTTCCATCAGTGTGGATTTACCACACCGTCGCACCCCTACGGTGGTTATGATCTTCTTGGAATCTATGGGGAGTTCAACTTCACGAGGGTTATAGGAAACAGGAATTTCCTCCTGCTTGAGGGCTATGAGTGATTTGATTGTTTCTTTTATGGTCATGACATCAGTTTTTGCAAAGATAGAAACTTTCCGTTAATTAAGGAAAGATTTCGTGAAAATTTCCTGAAATTCAGGAAGGGTCGGACTTGGTGCTGTTCCTTTATCGGCCCGAACAAAAGAGATCCCCGGTCAGGCCGGGGATGACGGTGGAGGAAAGAGATCCCCGATCAAGTCGGGGATGACGAGCCGGGGATGACGAAGGGAGGGAGAGATCCCCGATCAAGTCGGGGATGACGAAGGGAGGGAGAGATCCCCGATCAAGTCGGGGATGACGAGCCGGGGATGACGAGCCGGGGATGACGGAGGTTAAAGGCTTGAAAGAGGGACGACGGGGCGGACGGAAAGGCCCAGATAACGGAAGGTGGAGCCCTCCTCGGCATCGGGATATTCCTCCGAGAACTTGATGGAGTAGGCCTTGCGGGAGTCGCTCGAATTCAATTCATTGGTCCAATAATGACCTTCCTTGCCCACGGAATTGCGTCTGTTCATTCCGGTCCAGTAGCCGGAGGCCGGAAGGAAAATACTGTTGCCGCTGGGACCCGTTACCCTGACACCGTCATTCTCCCAGAACCATCTGCACTTCTCGATCAGTTCTTCCCAATCGTTGCGGCTGGGCGAACGGGATCCCGTCGGGGCGGGATCGTCCTCGTCCGAGAGCGCCCTCTTCCAGTCGACGGTACCGTACTCACTCTGGCAATTGTAGCGCCGCAGGGAACTCAGTTTTGAGCCCTCGTAAGAACTGACCGCATTGCTCAGGGGATAACTCCACCAATTGTAGGTCTCATAGTTGGCATGGCCGCCCCAGTTGTAATTTTCGAGATTCTCCTTATACCAGAGCGAGGAAATCCCCTCACCCAGATACACCAGATGATCCGGCAGGAAACTGAAAGAACGGATCGTCTCCCCGTAGTAAAGTTTGCCGTCCACCTCGACCACGGCCAAGAAATAATAGCGCTGATAGAAATCCAGGCCGGTCACCTCGACAGAGAACGAGCCGCCGGTGGCAGGGACCGTGCCGGCATCGACCATCCTGCCCTCCGCCTTGACCGTACTCTCGTCCGTACCGAAGCGGATATACGCCTTGGCCTTCGACTCATTGTTGTAGATCATCACCTTGCCGGAGAGGCGGGCGCCGGTACCCGTCACATCCTCCGCCTCGGAGGTCAGGACCGTCACCGTCACGCCCTCCGCCGGTTCCTCTTCGCCGCCTTCGGGCTTCGGATCCGGAGTCGCCTGGCCGCCGCAGGCCAGGACAAAAGGCAGAACCGCCACCGCGGCCAACTGCCGGAAAAAATTCGTGTAGCGCATAGGGAAGACAATAACTCGGAGTAAAGTTACACTTTTTTCGGGCAAATGCAAAAAAGAGGGTGCACTTCCCTACCGCATCGACGCGGCATACGTACGCCAGCGGTCCAGCAGAGCCGTCATATCCGCGGGCAGCGGAGAATCGAAACGCAGCGTCTCGCCCGTGCGGGGATGGACAAAACCCAGCGTCTTGGCATGGAGCGCCTGGCGCGGGCAGATCGCGAAACAGTTCTGGATAAACTGACGGTACTTCGCATAAATCGTCCCCTGACGGATCTCCCGGCCGCCGTAACGCTCGTCGCCGAAGAGCGGGTGGCCCAGATGGGCCATATGGACACGGATCTGGTGGGTACGTCCCGTCTCCAGGCGGCATTCTACCAGCGTCACGAAGCCGAAACGCTCCAGCACGCGGTAATGCGTCACCGCCGTCTTCCCCTTCTCGGGATCGTCGAACACCCGGAAACGCAGGCGGTCGTTGGGATCGCGGCCGATATTGGCGTCCACCGTACCCTCGTCCTCCTTGAGATTGCCCCAGACCACGGCCTGGTAGCAGCGCTCGATCGAATGGACGAAAAACTGGCGGGCCAGACAGCTCTGCGCCTCGTCGTTCTTGGCCACCACCAGCAGGCCGCTCGTATCCATATCGATACGGTGGACCAGCACCCCCATCCGCTCGTCCGGCGCATCGGGGCCCTGGGTAATCCCCAGATGGAAAGAAAGCGCATTGACCAGCGTCCCGCTGAAATGGCCGTTGCCCGGATGGACCACCATCCCGGCCGGCTTGTTGACAACCAGCACATCCTCGTCCTCATAGACGATATCCAGGGGAATATCCTCGGGAAGCACCTCGAAACCATGGCGCTCGTAGGGCATCACGAACTGGATCACATCGCCGGGACGGACCACGAGATTGGCCTTGGCGGGGACGCCGCCCACCAGCACATAACCGCTGGCGATCGCGTTCTGGACCCGGCTGCGCGAAGTATTCTCCAGATGCGCCGCCATGTATTTGTCGATGCGCATCGGCTCCTGGCCGGGATCCACCTCGAGCCGGAAATGTTCGAACATCCCTTCCCCGCCGCCGGGGATCATATCGTCCTGGTCCTCGAACATGCTAAGGCCGGGCAAGCGGATCGTTGGAGAGATAGAGCGTCACGTCCGAGCCCAGCAGGATCGGCGCCCGGGAAGCGGCCGGCACCTGGCGGTACACCACCGCGTCGAGCGAATCGGCATAGGTCTTCACGCCCTTGTCGAAAATCAAGCGCTTGATATTGAGGGAATTGTCGTGGACCGCGTCGCGGGCGCGCAGGAATTTCATCCCCGTCACATCGGGCACATAGGTCTGGTTGTCCATACTGCTCAGGCCCACCACCAGGTCGATCTCGCTGCCGGAATCCACCATCGTACCCGCCTCGATCTCCCGGTTGCCCAGGAGCTGGCGCAGCACATTGTTGGTGGCCATATCGCTGACATACACCAGTTTGCCGAGGACCAGGCCGCGCGAGCCCAGTTCCGCCTTGGCCTGGCGCATCGAATAGCCGACCAGATTGGGCATCTGCACCTTCTTCGGCGTCACGGAATTGATGGTCAGCAGCACGCGGCGGCCCTTCTTCACCCGGGCGCCGGGCTTGGGATTCTGGCTGTAGATGGCCCCGCGGCCCATCCGGCGGATATACACCGAATCGATCACCTGGACCCGGATCTGGCTCAGGGACGCCTCGTACACGGCCTCATTGACCTTCATGTTGGTAAAATCCGGGACGATGATCTCCTTGCCGTGATGGGTCAGCCGGTTCAGGCCGAAAGCGGCCCCCACGATGAGGAGGACCACCAGGACAATCGCCCAGAGGATGTTCTTGACCATCCAGTTTCCGAAGAATTTATTCGCCATACGTTCTCTAAATTTGCATTAAACCACGGACGAAAAGCACGACGCCTATCGTGCCCACGGCCGCACCGGCCAGCCGGTTGATCAGCAGCAGGACCTTCACGTTCAGTTGCCGCCCCAGGTTGCTGAAGCCCCAGGAAAAACAGAACCAATAGGACATGGAGCCGAGACTCAGGGCCGCGATCACAGGCACCAGGCGCAGGGCGCCCTGCTGGGTATCCACGCCGAAAGAGGCGAAGAGACCGAACATGACCAGGATGGCGCCCGGGTTCGAATAGCCCATGGCGACGGCCTTGAGGTAATCCTTGAACGTGAAAGTTCCTTTCTGGGGGGTACCCAGGGCCCGGAGCGGGGCCTTCGCGTTAAAAAACAGGGTCAGCCCGATAATCACCAGCACCACGCCGCCGCAGAGCAGCACGATGCCCTCGTAGTCGTCCATGAGCCGCTGGACATAACTCAGGGCGAAGACGGCGGCGACCGCGAAGGACGTATCCACCGTCGTGGCGCCCAGGCCGGTCAGGAAACCGGCCTTGTGGCCATTGCAGAGGGATTTCTGCAAAGTCAGGATGGCGATCGGTCCCAGCGGGACGGAGGCGCACATTCCGATGAGGAAACCCTTCAGGATATCAAGCGGCATGACTACAGGACTTATCACGCAAAGATAATAATTATTCGCTACAATCCCCGGTCTTTTCGCCGCGAATCGCCTTCACCCCCAGCGCGAGCAGCAGCAGGAGGAAAAGGAAGACGCACAGCCGGCCGACGATGTCGCCGTTGCGGACGAAGAAGGTCTCCCCTTCCCGCAGGCGGATCGTCCCCGTGAGGACCGTACTCTCCCACCAGGGAGTCCGGGCGACGACGCGACCGCGCTGGTCGATGAGGGCGGAGATGCCCGTATTGGCGCAGCGGGCGATGTCGCGGCGGGTCTCGATGGCCCGCAGGCAGGCGTAACTCAGGTGCTGCTTGTAGCCGGGCGTATTGCCCCACCAGGCGTCGTTGGTGATCACGCAGAGGGCCTGGGCGCCCCTGCGGACGTATTCGGTGCAGTATTCGCCATAGACGGACTCGTAGCAGACCGCGCAGCCCAGCGGCGTGCCGTCGCCCAGGTGGAGGTTGCTGACCTCCGGCTGGCCGATGCAGCGGCCCATGACCCCGCCCAGGGCGTCGTCGATCGGGACGAAGAGGGCCGGATAGGGCGTCAGTTCCACGCCGACGACCAGTTTGCTTTTGTGGAAAATCTCCCAGCGGCCGCTACGGTCGGTCATGAGGGCGGAATTATGGGCTTCGGCCCACTGTCCCTCCCCCAGTTCGCGGGCCGTGCGGGTCGGCCGCTCGTCCGAGAAGAGATAGGTCCAGGACGAGGCGCCGAAGAGCAGGTCCACGCCCGGATAGTCCTGCAGGAAGTCCTGGAAACGGCGGAAGGTGCGACCTTCGGGGACGAAATTGGTCACCACGTCGTTGGCGAAAGTCTCCGGGGCCAGGAGCAGGAGCGGGGCGGCCGTCGAATCACCCTTGCGGGAAGCGAGGGCCCGGGCGGCCTGGTCGATGAAAATGGCGTTCTGCTGGGCCTGGGTCAGGCTCTGGAACTTCTGGTAGGGGTCGAAATTGGGCTGGACGATGCAGACTTCGCGGGGCGTACCCGTCTCCTCGTAGCGGGCGCCGACGGCCAGGGAGGCGGCCACGGGGCCCAGCAGGACGAGCAGCGCGCCGACCAGGGCGGCGGCGCGGGCCTTGCCGTTCCAGCGCGGCCAGCGGCCTTCCTTCCAGGCGCAGAGCAGCCCCAGCAGGGCCAGGTTGGATGCCCATACCCAGAGCGAGCCGCCGAGGGTGCCCGTGTATTCATACCACTGGACCAGGGCCGTCGTCCGGGCGAAAGCGTTCCCCAGCACGAGCCAGGGCCAGGAAATCTGCGTGCCGAAGTACCAGCGCTCCCAGGCGATCCAGGCCACGGCCAGGAAGAGGTAGGGCACGCTGCCGGAAAAATGGCGCCGGCTCCAGCGGAAGAGGGCGAAGATCACGGACATCTGCAGGGCGTTGGCCAGGATGGCGAAGATGCCTCCGCCCACCGTGGCGTTGCACACCCAGAATGTGGTCAGGGCGTTCCAGAGCACGAAAGTGCCGTAGTGCCACCAGAAGAAGCCGCGCCCCTGCCAGGTCCGTTCCAGCCAGAGGAGCGGGACCAGCGCGCAGAGCGCCAGCGCGCCCGCCTGGGGCAGCAGGAAGGGAAGGCTCAGGAGCAGGGCCGATCCGACGGCCAGGAGCCACTGTTGCGTACGTGTTTTCATCCGGAGGGTAAAGGTACGAATTTCTTGCGAGAAATACGACAAAAGGCAACCCTTTCAGATTGCCTTTTGTCGGGATGATCCGACTCGAACGGACGACCCCTACGTCCCGAACGTAGTGCGCTACCAACTGCGCTACATCCCGATTGCCCAGGTAAAACTAGGCGAGTTTGTTAATGTAAACGGCAATACCGCTCTTGAGGTTCGCAGCCTTGTTCTTGTGGATGACACCCTGCTTGGCGAGTTTGTCGATCATCGCATAGACCTTCGGAGCGTTCTCCTCAGCGGCCTTCTTGTCGGTAGTGTTACGAATTGCGCGGATAGCGTTGCGCGTTGTCTTTGCATAATACTTGTTATGCAGTCTGTGCCGTTCGCTCTGGCGAATGCACTTTTGTGCAGATGCGTGGTTTGCCATGATAGTATTTTTTTATATTTTGGTAGTGGGTAGGAGAATCGAACTCCTATTGCGGGAATGAAAATCCCGAGTACTAGCCGTTATACGAACCCACCGACTACCCTTCAGGCTGAGCCAGCCGCGAAAGGGATTGCAAAGATAGGTATTATTTCCCTTTCCGCAAAATATTTTTAAGGTTTTTCGTTTTCTTTCTGCCACTCGAAGGAGTAGATGATGGACTCCACCTGGCGCAGGTAATGGCGCTTGTCGTACTTGGGCGCATAGACGAATGCCTCCACCACGATGATGTCCTCCCCGCCGGGTCCGTAGAAGGAATGGCTCACGAAAGGTCCGCCCATGAAATCGTTGTGCACCTCCCAGAAACCGCGGGTCTGGGCGAACTGCCGGCCGCGGAAACTGATGAACTCCACCGTGGGCGGGATGTAGGTGCTGGTGGTCATGTAGGTACCCTCGAACATGCCGGGGACGTTGTCCTGGAGCACCCGGTTGCGGTGGGCGATGATGTTCTCGACGGTGAAGTTGTCGTTGGCCGCCGCCGGGTATTTGTAGATGAACACGCCCTGGTTGGAATACTGTTTCTCGTCCGCGATCCAGATGAAGCGGTCGGTCTTTTTCTTGAGTTTGTATCCCGAGGGGAAATGGGGCGAGCCGCCGAAAATCTCGGCCACGGCCGGGAAGAGGGCCTTTTCCTCATACAGTTTGGAGTTGGTGATGATGCGGTCACGCTCGGCCTGCTCCAGGGTGGAGAGGATGCGGGGGCTGTTGTCGCGGAAGGACTCCAGGGCCTCCCCCACCGAACGGGCCGTGAGCTGGACGATGCACTGGGGGCGCGCCCACACGTCGGAACGGTACACCATGCCGGGGGTCTCCGCCGCCGGGTCGATGTTGAAAATCACGATGTTGCGGTGGACCTTGAAGAGGTCGGCGAAGCCGGTCGGCGCCACATGGACGAGCGAGTACATGGGCTCCTTCTGGGCCAGGTAGGGGCAATCCCCCGCCAGGACGTCACGCACCTGGTTGCCCAGGTCGCCTTCCCAACTGTCCTTGTCCATCACCACGATCACTTCACCGGCCTTGCCGCTCACGTTGGGCAGCAGCGTCTTGGTGCCGGTGCGGCACGAGACGGCCACAAGGAGGGCCGTCAGGGCCAAGAGGGTCAGTAAGCGTCTCATATCCTTTATTTTAACAATCTTCCGATATCGTTGCCGCAGGCGAAGATCATCAGCGCCACCAGGAGGAGCATCCCGATGATCTGGGCCACTTCGAGGAAGCGCTCGCCCGGCTTGCGTCCCGTCACCATCTCATACAGCGTGAAAAGGATGTGCCCGCCGTCGAGGCCGGGAATGGGCAGGAGGTTCATCACCCCGAGCATGATGCTCAGCAGGGCCAGCATCCGCAGGAAGACCAGCCAGTCCCAGGTGGAGGGGAAAGCCTGGCCGATGGCGATGAAACTGCCCACCGACTTGTAGGCGCCGGTGGACGGGGTCGCCACCATCCGGAGGTCGCGCAGGTAGCCGCCGATGGTCGAGAAAGTCATCTTGAAGCCCGCCGGAATGGCCTCGAGGGCATTGTAGGAGCGGGTCCGGATGCCGGGAATCTGGGCGTAGATGACGGCGTGGCCGGTGGAATCGACCCGGACCGGCAGGGCCAGGGTGTCCGCGCCGCGCACGACCTCGGCCGGCAGGGTCTCGTCCCGGAGGCCACCCAGGATGGGCCGCGTGTCCTGGACATAGCGGACCGGCTCCCCGGCGATGGAGATGATGTGGTCGCCCCGGAGGAGGCCGCCGCCGTAGTTGGGCGAGAAGGGCGGGATGGTATCCACCACGAAGGGGACGGCCACGGAGAAGAGGTCGGGATGGTCGAGAATCTCGGGGATCCGCCTCTGGTCCAGGTAGATGGCGAGCGTGTCGCCGTCGCGCAGGAGGGTCACCTTGTGGACGTTGCGGCGCACCAGGTCGGCCGGGAGCATCCCGAAATCTTCGGGGGCATAGTCGTCCAGCAGGAGGATGCGGTCGCCGCTGCGGAAGCCCATGTCGTAGGCCAGATCGCTGACCCAGACCTCGGTCTGGTCGTTGCTGATGTAGGTATCGCCCCAGATGCCCAGGATGCAGATGTACATCAGGATGGCGAAGATGAAATTGTACAGCACGCCGCCGGCCATCACCAGGAGGCGCTGCCAGGCCTTTTTAGTCCGGAACTCCCAGGGCTGGGGCTCGCGGGCGAGGAAGGCCTTGTCCATGCTCTCGTCTATCATGCCGGCGATCTTGCAGTAGCCGCCCAGGGGCAGCCAGCCGATGCCGTATTCGGTTTCGGATTCCTTCAGCTTCGGGAAGAGGCGGGAGAACCAGCCCTCCTTGGTGCTGAGCAGTTTGCGGCCGCCCAGGTCGAAGAAAAGGAAAAACTTCTCCACCCGGATGCCGAAGATGCGGGCGAAGGTAAAATGTCCCAGCTCATGGAAAACGATGAGGATCGAAAGGGACAGGATGACTTGGAGTATTTTGACCAGTACTGTCATACAATCATTTCACGGGCCCTGGCGATGGCCTCCTCGTGGGTGGCGAGGATGTCGCGGGCGCTCGGATTTGAAGCAAAAACAGTACCATTGCAGACCTTTTCGATAATCTTCGGGATATCATAGAAAGCGATGCGTCCCGCCAGGAAGGCGGCGACCGCGGCTTCGTTGGCCGCGTTCATGGCGCAGGGGATGTTTCCGCCGCGCCGCATGGCCTCGAAAGCGAGGCCCAGGCAGGGGAAGCGGTCGTAGTCCGGCTCCTCGAAGGTGAGGCTGCCGAGGGCTGCGAAATCGAGTTTGCGGTTGTCCAGGGGCAGGCGCTCGGGGAAGCAGAGGGCCAGCTGGATGGGCTCGCGCATGTCTGGATGGCCCATCTGGGCCAGCACGGCGCCGTCTTCGAATTCGACCATGGAGTGGATGATGCTCTGGGGATGGACCACGATGCGGATGTCTTCCGGACGGGTGTCGAAGAGCCAGCAGGCCTCGATCATCTCGAAACCCTTGTTCATCAGGGTGGCCGAGTCGATGGTGATTTTCGCGCCCATGTTCCACTGGGGATGCTTCAGGGCGTCTTCCTTCGTGGCGGCTGCGATGCGTTCCCGGGGCCAGGTGCGGAAGGGGCCGCCCGAGGCGGTCAGATGGATGCGGCGGATCCGGTTGCCGCCCGCCCCGAGGAGGCACTGGAAGATGGCCGAATGTTCGGAATCGACCGGGAGGATGGGCACCTGCTTTTCCCGGGCCAGGGCCATGACCACGCTGCCGCCCGCCACGAGGGTCTCCTTGTTGGCCAGGGCGACGGGCTTGCCGGCCCGGATGGCCGCGAGGGTGGGACGCAGGCCGCTGAAGCCCACCAGGGCCGTCAGGACCATGTCGATGTTGCCGCCCGCGACCAGGTCGCAGACGGAGTCCATGCCGGCGAAGACCTTGATGCCTTCTGGCTGGAGGGCGTCGGCCACTTCGCGGTATTTGTCCTCCTGGCAGATGACCACGCAGCCGGCGTCGAATTCGCGGGCCTGGCGGATGAGGAGTTCGCTGCTGCTGTTGGCAGTAAGCAGTTCGATTTCAAAGAGTTCCCTGTGCTGACGGACGACGTCCAGGGCCTGGCGGCCGATGGAGCCCGTGCTGCCGAGTATGGCGATCCTTCGTTTTTCCATGGCGGGTCAGAATCCGATGTAACGGGACGGGTCGACGGCGTCGCCCTTGTACCAGAGTTCGAAACGGAGGTAGTCCTCCCCTTCCTGGCCGCTCGCGCCGACCAGGGCCACGGGCGTGCCCGCGGAGACTTTGTCACCCACTTTCCGGAGGAGTTTCTGGCAGCGGGCGTAAACCGAGAGGATGTCGTCGGGATGCTGGATGACCAGCGTGTAGGCCGTCTCGTCGCTCCAGAGGGCGCTCACGACGGTGCCGCTGAGCACCGACATGACCACGGCGCCCGCCGGGGCCTTGACGTCCACGAAAGGATGGGACACGGCCTCGAAACTTTCGGCCAGGACCCCCTTGACCGGGGTAAAGAAGTGGATGCCCTCGATGGGGAGTTTTCGCTCGGTGGCGCCGCTCAGTCCGAACTGCTCGGCATCCCGCACCAACTGCCGCAGGAGGGTGTCCTGCTTGTGGAGGCGGGTCCGCTGCTCACGGTCCAGGGTGTCGGCCGCGTAACTGCGGATGATGCTGTCGATGCGCACGGGGTCCTCGCCTTCGAAGACGCGGCGCAGGTTGCCGGCGTAGAATTCCCAGCGGGCCACGACGGCTTCGAGGGAGTCGATGGTGGCGGCGTTGTGCAGGGCCGCACGCTGGGTGTGGGCGTCGGGATAGCCGGGAATGAAGGTCCGCAGCGGTGTCAGGGACACCACGGCGAACGCCCCGGCCAGCAGCACGGCCAGCACCGAAAGCACCAGCAGGACAAAGCCCGGCCGGGTGAATTTGAGTTTCCACAAATGCCTGTGGGTTTCATCATCTACAAGGGCCACCCGGAAACGTCGGGGCATCGGCTCTTTGTTCTTCGCCATAAAATGTTTATCTTTGCAGTCTTATGGACAGAATCATCGGCATCGACTACGGAAGGAAACGGACGGGGCTGGCAGCCAGCGACCCGCTCGGTATCTTCGCATCGGCCCTCGATACCGTCCACTCTGCAAAGATAATAGAATATCTCCAAAAATACGCCCTCTCCGAGACGATTGTCCGTTTTGTCGTCGGATATCCGCGCAATCTGAACGGCCGTCCCGCCGAAGCCGCGGCGGATGTGGATGTATTCCTCAAAGTGCTCGCCAAGGCCTTCCCGCAGGTGCCCGTGAGCCTGGAAGACGAACGTTTCACCTCCGTGCTGGCCCACCGCGCCATGATCGACGGCGGCATGAAGGCCTCCGACCGGCGCAACAAGGCCTCGGTGGACCGCATCAGCGCCGCCATCATCCTCCAGGGCTATTTGGACAGGAAAAACAAAGGACTATGATACAGCCTATTTATTTATATGGTTCGGAAGTGCTCCGCCGCAAGGCCGAGCCCGTGGACCTGGCCGACAGGGAAGGCATCCGCGCCCTCGTCCAGGACCTCAAGGATACCCTCGCCAACGCGGACGGCTGCGGCCTGGCCGCGCCCCAGATCGGGGTTTCCAAACGGGTGGTCATCGTGGACGCCGCGGGACTGGAGGAGAATTACCCCTACCTCGACGGCTTCCGCCGCACCCTCATCAACCCGGTGATCACCGCCCAGAGCGAGCGGCTGTGCGAATACAACGAAGGCTGCCTGAGCATTCCCGGCATCTACGCCGACGTCCGTCGCCCCGACTCCGTCACCGTCGAATACTACAACGAGGACCTCGAGAAAGTGAGCGAAACCTTCGACCGCTTCGCCTGCCGGATGATCCAGCACGAGCTGAGCCACCTCGAGGGCGACCTCTTCACCGACCACGTGGCGCCGATCCGCCGGAAGATGATCGGCAAGAAACTGCAGAACATCGCCCACGGCCATGTCGCCGCGCGCTACAACACGAAGATCAAATAGCACGATGCGGGAGTTCTTCCCCGAGTAGGGGCTTTGGCGCGCTGAAGAATTTTTTTTATTTTTGCAGGACCTAACGAATAACCACATAAACTATGGGAGCATTTCACGCATACGACATCCGCGGAATCTGGGGTAAGGACTGGGACCGCGAAACCGCTTACAAAGTTGCATATTTCATTCCCCGCCTCCTCGGGGCCGACAAGGTGCTGGTGGGACGGGACTGCCGCGTTTCTTCCCCGGAAGTGCACGACGCAGTGGTCAAGGGCGTCACGGATGCCGGCGCCGATGTGTACGACATCGGGCTGAGTTCCACCCCCATGGTCTATTTCGGGACCGCCAACTACGGCTTCAAGGCCTCGGTCCAGATCACGGCCTCCCACAACTCCGCCCCCTACAACGGCATGAAGGTGTCCACGACGGATGCCCAGGCCATCGGCTACGACGCCGGTCTGGGGCAGATCAAGCAGTGGATCGACGCGGGCGAACCCACGCCGGTGGCCGCCAGACGCGGACAGGTGTTCCAGAAGGAGATCCTGGCCGACTACCTGGCCTTCATGCGCAAGTTCAAGGAGGACTATTCCGGCATTACCATCGCCATGGACCTGTCCAACGGCATGTCCAACCTCTTCGCCAAGGAAATCTTCGGCACGGGCGCGAATGTCCACTATCTCTTCGATACCATGGACGGCCGCTTCCCCAACCACGAACCCAATCCCCTCATCGAGGCCAACGTGGTCCCGCTGGAGAACCTGGTCCGCGAGGTCAGCGCCGACGCCGGCGTGATCTATGACGGCGATGCCGACCGCGTCGTGTTCGTCGATGAGCGGGGCCGCTTCATCTCCCCCGACCTGCTGATCGCCCTGATGGGCCGCTATTATGTGGGTAAAAGGGGTCTCAAGGGCATTGTCCTCCAGGATATCCGTTCTTCCAAGGCCGTGGGCGAATACCTCGAGCCCATGGGCTGCAAGATGTACACCTGGAAGGTGGGACGCGCCTTCGCCGCGGCGAAACTCCGCGAGATCGACGGCGTGTGGGGCGGCGAACTGGCCGGCCACTTCTACTTCCGCGACTTCTTCTACAGCGACAGCGGCCTGCTGGCCTCGATCATCGTCCTCAACATCGTCAAGGCCCTGAAGGCTGAAGGCAAGACCCTGAGCCAGGCCATCGCGGAGATTGTCCGCTACGAGAATTCCGGCGAGATCAACTACCGCTGCGAGGACAAGAAGGGCGCCATGGATGCCGTCAAGGACTATTTCATGGCCCGCGAGAAGGCGACCGCCTTCATGGATTTCGACGGCTACCGCGTCGAGTTCCCCGACTGGTGGTTCAACGTGCGTCCTTCCAATACGGAACCTTATCTGCGCTTCCTCTGCGAGGCCTCTTCCCGGGCGCTGCTCGAAGAGAAGATCGCCGTGGTGGACCGCATCCTCAAAGAACAGTTCGGAGCGACGCGGTGACAAGGCTGAGATACTTTTTCTGCGGGGCGGCACTCCTGCTGACCCTGTCTGCGGGCGCCCAGGTCGTGCTGCCGCGCACCAAGATGACCCTCAGGGAGGCGGAAAAACTGGTGCCGCGGCTGATGAGCCAGCCCGTTCCCTCGCTCGGCGACATGAGCACGGAGGTGCTCGACACCCTGGAGACCCAGACGCCGGGGGTGAGCATCCTGCTGATGGCCGACAACACCTGGCATTTCTGGCGCGATCCCGCCGTGGCCGTCAAGGGCGAAGCCTTCAAGGAGGCCTGGAACACCGAATACGCTTCTTCGTACAACGTGCCCCTCGCCGCCCTGCCCGACCGGATCAACATCTGGGTCTGCGACCGCAACAACCAGTACCGTTGCCCCAACAGGACGCGGGTTTACTCCCCTTTCGGCACGCGGCACCACCGCCGCCACCAGGGCGTTGACCTGCCCCTGCCCAAGGGGACGCCCGTCTATGCCGCCTTCTCCGGCAAGGTGCGCCTGTCGAAATACTACCGCGGCTACGGCAACCTCGTCATCATCCGCCATGAAAATGGGCTGGAGACCTATTACGCCCATCTTTCGGAACGCAAGGTCGAATCGGGACAATGGGTCGAGGCCGGCACCGTCGTGGGCCTGGGCGGCTCTACAGGCCGTTCCTCCGGCTCGCATCTCCATTTCGAGACCCGTTTCAAGGGCTATGCCTTCGATCCGCAATGGCTCATTGATTTCGAGACCGGCACGCTCCGCCACCGGCTCTTCGTCCTGAAGAAATCACATCTGGACGAGAACAGCCGCTACGTCCCCGAATCCGAAGAGGAAGAGGTGGCCATCTACCTGGCGGATACCCGCGAAAAGGCCGTCGCCGACTCGCTGGCCGCCGTACGGAAGGCCGCCGAGGAAAAAGCCGCCCGCGAAGCCGCGGCAGCCCGCTACCACACCATCCGCTCCGGCGACACCCTCTCTTCCCTGGCCCGCCGCTACGGGACCTCGATCAGCGCCATCTGCAAACTGAACCCGGGCCTCACGCCGAAGACGACTCTCCGCCTGGGACGCAAGATCCGGGTCAAATAAGCACGGGACTCTTCCCGCGGACTACTTCACGGACAGCGCTGCATTTGCGGCGCTGTTCGCGCGATAATGGGGGGCGTACAGCGACTCGATCTCCATGACGGGGGCGCTGAAGCGGCCGCTCTGGGTCACGAAGAACTCCTCGCTGACCGTGGTCTTCTCCTCGGGATAGGTATCGAACCAATACTCCGTCCTGTCGGTCTTGACGTCCCGGTAGCCGCGCGGCTGGAAGGAGAACCAGCCCGTCACGCGCAGCGGCCGGATGCCCCAGCCGTACATGCCGGAGCGCTGTTCGACCGGGCGCAGGGTCGCCTCACGCGGGGCGCGGATGCGGATAAAACTACGGTTTTCGGCGTTCCAGATGTTATAGACCGCCCGGACCTTGTCGCCCTTCTGCAACTGCGTGCCGGCGGAAATCTGCTCCTGGACGATCTTGCCGCCCTCGCTGCGCAGCCGGTAGAAACTGCGGGAGACGGACATGCCGTTGCCGGCCGCCTTGATCTTGTCGAAAGGCTTTTCGAAGGTCTTGCGCAGCAGGATGACGCGGGTGGCCTTGACAGCGTCAGAGCCGGCGAGGATGGAGTTGAGCGCATCCACGAAGGCCGGGTCCTCATCCCATTTCTGCGTCTCCTTCTGGAGCATCAGCCAGATGCGGATGCCGTCGGCCACGCGGACCGCCTCCTCGCCGGACACGGCGCCGGGAAGCGCATAGCCCGTGAAGAGGTCGCAGAGCATCGAATGGGCGTAGGCCTCATTCTCCAGCAGCCCGCGGAAAGGCATCACGGCATTGGGATAGTACACGCCGCCGTCCCGGTGGTCCACCGCATACTCGAGCAGCGATACCACATCGGCCTCCAGCGAGGCTTTCAGTTTGTCGGCGGTGCCGATGCCCATGCCCCAGGCCCGGGCCAGGTCGATGCCCTCGGCGGAGGCCGACAGGTTCTGGAGGGTCCGCAGACGGCGGGCCTTGGCCAGGATGCGGCCGTTGAGCCCGCGCTCCTTCTTCGGGACGAGATAATCGGCGGTGTATTTCTTGAATTCCTTCATCCGTTTGGCGAAGTCGGTCAGTTTCCCGGTCGCGGCCACCTTGAAGGGAATACCCGGGTAGAGGGATCGGACCAGGAGGTACTGGTCCACGGAAACGCCGCCGCACCAGAAGGGCCACTCGAGGTCGAACTCGCTCTTGTCGAGGAACTTGACGGCTTTCTCCACGTCGATGATTCCGCCCTTGTCCAGACCGGCGTCGCGCAGTTTGGCGGCCCGTTCCAGGACGATGGCGGTCAACACCGGCGAGGAATCCATGCCCTCGAACCAGCCCAGGCCGCCGTCGGCGTTCTGGCAGGCGGCGATGCGCTCGAGCATCTTTTCGGTGGGCATCTCGTACTGTCCCTCGACACCCAGGCTCGCGGCGACCTTCCGCACATACCAGGCCTCGCTCAGGTCGAGGACATTGGTCGAGGCGGGCTCGACCTTGGCCGGGATGGCCTCGCGGACCATGTCGATGATGGAGATTTCCTTGTATTCGGCCCCCATGGCGGAGGTATTGACGAAGGCCTTGCGGAGCTGGGCGATGAGGGCCTCGCGGTCCATGCCGGCGCGCAGCACGGCGGAATGGGCCTCGGTCAGGGTCTGGGTGCGCGGATACACCGGCACGGGGACGAAGACGGCATCGGAGAAGCCGCCAGCGGCTTCATCGGCCAGGAACACCACCTTGAGGCCGCGTACGCCGGGCTCGGCGGGCACCAGCACCTCGAAGTTCCGGCTCACCACGCCCCGCGCGGGGACGGTCAGGGCCACGGTCTCAGAGCGGACAGGCTGGAGCTTGCGATGGTCGGCGCCGTCGTACTGGAAGAGGGCCAGGCGGCCGCTCACGGGCTCGTCGCTGTTGCTGGAGACGGTCACGCCCATGCGGTAAGTGTCGCCTACATAGAGGTATTTCGGCTCCTGGACGGCCACCTTGGCCGGAATCGAGACCACCATTTCGCGGCGGATCACGGCGTTGCGCAGGTCACGGTCGTGGGCGAAGAGGGCCACATAGTAGGTGGAGAGTTTGTCGGAAGTGCTGAAAGTCAGGCTCATCCGGCCCTCTTCATCCGAGCGGAGGAAGGGCTGGAAGGTGAGCAGGTTGTCGAAATTCTCCCGCAGGGTCACGCTGCCGGCCTCCTCCTCGGACATCGAGACCGACTCGGCGTCGGCGGAGTCCTCCATCACCGCCCGCTCCATGAGCATCGGCTCGGCCTCCAGCACGGCGCCGGCCATCGCCTTGGTCATTCTCCTGCCGCCCTTGGCCGCATTCTGCCCATAGTACATTCGTTCCCACACCTGCCCGTAGGCACCCGGCTCGGCGGAGATGCCGATGGACGGAACGCCGAAGGGCGAGAGGTCGATGCGGTCCCATTCATTGGGCTGGATTGCGTCGAGACTCTTGTCGAAGACGGCCGCCAGGCATTCCACGCCGGGAAGCGTCTGCATGGTAAAGGTGTATTCCGTAGCGGGATAGGTCCTGTCCTCGAAGGAGGAGAAGGTCAGCGGCAGGTCGAGGGTATGGCGGCGACGGTGGAACTGGCGTTCGAAACTGACCGAGTTGCGGTCGCGGAAGAAGAAGACCTGCAGGCGGACGGCATCGGGATATTCCGCCTTGTAGGGGAAAATGATGTCGGTCACGCTGCCCACGGCCCCGCGGCGGCCCACCAGGTACACCACCTTGCGGTCGAGGATGGCGCGGTCCTCGCCGGAGAGTTCAACCACGGCCCATACCGGACCGTCGGCCGCGCCGAACTGGATGCGCATGTCCTCGCCGGTCTCCCGTTCGAGGTCGAAGGCCCGGAAGACGTAGCGCACCGGGGCGTCGAGCACGGGGGCGTCGGCGGCGAGTTTGATGAATTTGCCCTTCTCCTCACGTTCGATGAACTCGTCGCTGTCGGGCTTGGGCACCTTCAGGCTGTATTTGACCGTGAACAGGCCGGAGGAACGGGCGCTGAGGTCGATTTCCACCTCCTTGCCGGAGGGCGCATCCCCCTCGGCCAGCCGGACGCCGGCCTCGTCCTCCACCAGATAATGGACATCCACAGGCACAAGACCGCCCTCCCGGTTACGGACATAGAAGGTCGCACGGGCGTTTTCCCCGTCCAGGACCTCGAGGCCGGAGCCCAGGAAGGGACGGTTGCCCCGGGTTTCTTTGACGTATTCCGAAAGTTGGGCGTCGGCCCGGTTGGAAAGGCTGTAACTGAGGCTGAACCAGGAGCCGACGGCATAACCGGTGGCATATTCATGGGTTTCGCCCGTGGCATCGACCACGTTCACCGTCACATGGCAGTACTGCCAATCGACATTCTTCAGGGTCTGGAAGTCGAAGCGGAACTTGCCGTCGTCGCCGGCCTTGATTTCGCCCTCGCCGAGGACGGTGCTGCCGTGGACGGCGCTCCAGCGCAGGTCGGCCGAAGCGAGGCTGTGGCCGGAGTAACTCTTGATTTCACCCGTGACGGTGATCTTGTCGCCCGGCAGGTGGAGTTCGTCGCTCGTATCGAAGGTCAGGTCGAAGGTCGGAAGCACGAATTCATCCACCTGGAAATAGGCGCTGTCGGAATAGCCGCCGCCGGAGACATGGATGCGGAAACGGCCGTTGCGCAGGTCTTTCGGCAGGAGGAAGGAAGCGGCCACGGTGCCGAAGACGCCGGTCTTGAGCGAAAGGTCGGACACTTTGTTGCCTTCGGAGTCGTAGAGGGTCGCGGTGACGGGGATGCCGGCTTCGGCCACGCCGGCGGTCCGGACCATGTCGCCCCGGTAGAGGAGGGCCTTGAAGTGGACGGAGTCGCCGGGGTTGAAGGCGCCGCGGTCGAGGAAGACGCGGCAGTATTTGCCCTCCCGCCAGCCGGGATTGTAGTAGTAGCCGTTGCCGATGGAAAGGGCCTTGCTCTTGCGGATCAGGCCGTCAGGGCCTTTGACGGAGGCCTGCAGACTATAATAGGTATCGTCCTTGCGGGTGGGGCGCAGTTTTTCGGGCAGCAGGGTAAAGCCCTCGCCGAGGCTCAGGCCGTCGGCCGTGGCCTTGACGCGGTCGCCCACGAGGAGTTGGAGTTTGCATTGTTTCAGGGGCTCGCCGCTCTCATAGTCGGTCACATAGACGCCGATGCCCTCGGCCGCCTCGCGGCTGGCGATGGACAGGGTGAATTTTTCGAAGAAATCGGTGCTGGTGACATCCTTGCCGTAGGTGGCCTCGACGCGGTAGGAGCCGTCGTCATAGGCGGGAAGTTTCACGCGGACGGTGTCCTTGACATAGAAACTGCGGAGGGAGTTCTTGACCGTCGTAGTGAAGATGGCGCGTTTGCCCTCGCGCTCGTAAAGGGCGACTTTGACCGAAGGGAGGTTGCGCAGGAGCACCCGGACGGTGTCGCCGCTGACGGAGACTTCGGCCAGGCGGGATTTGAGCTCCTCGATGCAGCCCTCGGCATCGGACATGCCCCGGGCGATGCGGGCTTCCTGGCCGGCGAGTTGTCCACGGCGTCGCTCGATGTCCTCACAGGTGGCCAGAAGGGCCTTGTAGGATGCCTGACCGGCTTTTTCGCGATCCAGATCGCGTTTTTTGATGGCCACGAGGTCGTCTTCGGCCAGCAGGCCGACGGCCTTGCCCTTGTATTTCCGGGCGACGGCCTCCAGGGCCGGCGTGCGCTTGTATTCGACGGTGTAGCGGTTGGCGGCGCGGTACTCGAGGTAGGCGGCTTTGGGGTAACTGTCCCCGACGAGTTCCTTCAGGGCGTCATAGACGGGGTCTTTCTCATAGCCGGTGAAGTAGTCGCCCGCCGAAGAGAGGATGGCCCAGAGAATATATTCATAGTCGGATTCGATCAGGCCCCAGAGGACGCCGCCCATGGAGCCGGAGGTGTTGCCGAAACGGTAGAACTGGTCGTTGCGGGAGGCCTTGAGCCGCTCGGCGTTGCTGTCGGCGAAGGCTTTGTTGCCATTGACGCCGAAGGAACGGTGGCTCTGCTGCCAGGCGAAGGTGACGATGGGCTCGTCAAAGGCCTTGACGGCCTCCGCGAACTTTCCCTCGACGGTGGAGCGCTGCTTCCAGTCCCGCGAGGAAACGGCATCGACGTATTTTTCCCATCCTTCATAGAAATCCCAGGGCAGATGTTGCTCTGTGGCCTGGGCGATGACTTCTTCCAGCGCGGCGGCCTGGGCCTTGGGACGGTCCTGTTCGACGGCTGTGGCATAGGCTTTCCAGGGCTCGACGAGGAGGTGGCCCCGGGCATCGGGTTTTTGGGGTTCGCTGGTCATAGGTTTTACAAAAGCATACACGGAAAGAGCGGCGGCCGCAAGGGCAACTACGACCGCGACAGAGGTCAGGATCCGTTTCATAGTCATGAGTTGTTAAGGTATCTCCCCGCCCGGAAGAGCGGGATGGCTTCGGCTACTGCAAAAGTACTGCCACCGATGTAGATAAGGCCGCCGGTCCCTGCGATTTTCATCGCCTGCGCAACGGCCGCCGCAACGTCGGGGATGGCTTGCGCGTCCGGGCGAGAGCTGCTTCTATAGGACAGGAAGCGGGCGAGGATGTCTTCGGCGGGGCGGGCGCGGAGGGTCTTCGGGGTGGTGAAAATGTAGGATGCCCTGCGGGGCATCAGCGGGAGGATAGCGCCAAGGTCCTTGTCGGCCATGACGGCATAGACGATGACCAGGGGCTTGCCGGAGGCCTCGAGCCGCCGGAAATTGCCCGCGAGGGCCGCCGCGTTGTGACCGATGTCGCAGATGACTTCCGGGCGCTCGCAGAGGCGCTCCCAGCGGCCACGGAAATCCATCCTCGAGGCCGTGTGGCAGAGGGCGTCAACGGGAGGCTCCGCCCCCGGGAAAAGGAGTTCCAGGGCACGGAGGACGGTGCGGATGTTGTCCCGCTGGCCGGCGCCCTGCAGATCCGCCCGGGCGGCGATTTCCGCGGCCGGAAGGGCCTCCGGGGCCGGGTCATCGGCAAAAAAGAGCGGAGCACCGACCCGGGCGGCCACGTCGCGGAAGACAGGCTCCGTGTCGGGGACGCGCCGTCCGACAAGGGCCGGGACGCCGGGCTTGAAAATGCCGGCCTTCTCGAAGGCGATCTCCCCGAGGGTGTCGCCCAGGAGGGCGCAATGGTCCAGTCCGATGGAGGTGACAACCGCCAGCTCGGGCGTGAGGATATTGGTGCTGTCGAGCCGGCCGCCCAGGCCCACTTCGACGACGGCCCAGTCCACGCCGCTGTCGGCGAACCACCGGAAGGCCATGCCCGTCGTAATCTCGAAAAACGAGAGCGAAAGCCGCTCGAAATCAGCCTGATAGCGCGTAATGAAGTCAAAGACGTATTCCCGCGGGACCAGGGTGGTGATGGCCCCGTCCTCCCCGGCCGGCTCCCCGGCGATGCGCATCCGCTCGCGGAAGTCCAGCAGGTGCGGCGAAGTGTAGAGGCCCACGCGGGCGCCCCGGGCGGCCAGGGCCGAGGCGAGCATGCTGGACACGGAGCCCTTGCCGTTGGTCCCGGCCACATGGATGCTCCGGAAGGAGGCCGAAGGATGGCCGAGCAGCCGGTCGAAGGCCCGCATCCGCTCCAGGCCCGGCTTATAGCCCTCCGAGAAGGGAACCTGCTGGACGGAGGGGAAACGCCGGAAGAGGGTCTCCAGAAGGGCTTGGTACTGATCGGATGAAAACATGGGCGGGCAAAAAAATGATACAAATCTTTGAACTCAGCCCAAAAATAACTATTTTTACGCAGATAAACAAAAGGGACATGATCAACCTGCTCTGGTCCGACTACATTATCGACGGCTTCCGCATGGACACCCGGCCCGGCGAGATGCTCGCCAACGCCTGTGGGCAGGATAGCGATGCCGCCGTCCAGGGGCCGTTCGATGCCGCCGTGGACGAGTCGGTGGATCCTGCTCCGGACAACTCCAGTTTCACCCCTTCCCGCATCTCACGCTATCTGGAGGCCGTTCTCGCACAGAAGCGCAACGGCATCCCCGAGGGTCTGGCCGCCCCCTACACCCGTGCCGTCCTGGCCCGGACGCTGATCGACGCCATCTGGAACCAGGGGCACTTCCGCCTCGGCGACCTGGTCGTCAGCGCCGCCTGGCAGTGGAACGAGGACAAGGTGGGCAATCTGGCCGCCTTCTTCGAGAGCGTAAGCGCCGCCTGCGACTACCTGGAGAACCTCGGCATCCGGCTGAAAGACTACAGCGTCACCCGCGGCGCCGCCTGCAGCGTTTCCTTCAAGGTCAGCCTGGACAGGGCGTCCGGGCTGGAGAGTTGGGAGCCGGATCCGGATGAGGCCTTCGATGCGGACGGCACCCCCGGAGAGGGCCTGCTGACCGAACTCCCCCTCCGTACGGCCAAGCCCCGTATGGCCTACCGGCGCAAATGTCCCGCCCTGGCCGGCGGAGACCCGCGCGACTGGCTCGTCTATATTCCTTTCGACACCGGTGTCTTCCGCCTCGGCGGCTCGCTGCTGGCCCTTGCCAGCGGTCAGGGTTGCGGAAAGGCCCCCGATATCCTCGACCCCGAATATTTCATCGACTGCTTCGAGGTGGTCCGTGAACTGGTGGAAGACGGCATCGCCGCAGCCGGGGTCACCGTCGGCGACGGCGGCCTGCTCGCCGCCCTGCGCCGCATCGTGCCCGAGGATCTCGGCATGCGTGCGGAAATCGGCGGCATACGGGCTTCCTACGCCGAAACGGATCCCGTCCGCATCCTCTTCAGCGAGGTGCCCGGCGTGGTGCTGGAGATCCGCGACGCCGACTACGATTATCTCGATGCGGAACTCCTCCTGCAGGATGTCGCCTACTACCCGCTGGGCCATATCCGCAAGAGCCAGCGCGGCGTCCTGCCCGTACGCACCAATCCCTCCGATATCACCGGTATCCTCCAGGCCCTGCTCGACAGCCAGGCCTCTGAAGGAGAAGACTAACAGATATGAGAAAAACCACAGCAAAAAGCACGAAAACCCCTAAAATCTTTGTCCTCGACACCAATGTGATCCTGCATGACCACATGGCCATCCGCAAATTCCAGGACAATGACATCGTGATCCCCATCGCCGTCATCGAGGAACTCGACAAATTCAAGAAAGGCAACGACGCCCTGAGTTTCAATGCCCGCGGCTTCATGCGGGAACTGGACAAAATCACCGACGGGCGCATGTTCGGCAAGGACGGCGTGAGCCTCGGTTCGGGCAAGGGACGCATCAAGATCGAGCCCAACCACCCCTTCCCCGACGAGTTGAAAGACCTCTTCATCGACGATATCCCCGACCACCGCATCCTGGCCACCGCCATCTGGGTGCGCGACACCCATCCCGAGCGCTTTACCGCCCTGGTCACCAAGGACATCAACCTGCGTATGAAGAGCAAAGCCGCCGGCATGGAGGCCCAGGACTACCTGACCGACCGCCTGGCAGAGGAAAGGGTGGAGACGACCCAGCGAGAACTGATCACCCGCGACGATATCGCCCCCGAGAAACTCCAGAAACTCGCCTACAGCCCCGAGGGTTCCCTCCCCTGGCGGAAACTGCTCTCCCATGAGCCCGCACCCAACCAGCTCTACCGTTTCACCTGGCCCGAAAGCAGCGGCCAGGGTGCCGTCTGTGCCCGCTACAACGCCGCTTCCGGCCGCCTGGTCGTCGTTCCCAAACGCGAGGCCTACGGCATCCGGCCCCGCAACGACGAGCAGAAATTCGCCCTGGACGCCTGCCTCAACCCCGACATCCAACTGGTCTCCCTGACCGGCGGCGCCGGCACCGGAAAGACCCTCCTCGCCCTGGCTTCCGCCCTGGAGCAGGCCCGCGACTTCGACCAGATCATCCTCTCCCGCCCGACCGTCATCCTGGGCGGTCAGGACATCGGTTTCCTCCCCGGCGACCAGAAAGCCAAGATGAGCCCCTATCTCCAGCCGCTGATGGACAACCTGGCCGTCATCCGCAACCAGTTCCGTCCCTCCAGCAAGGAGGCCATGCGCATCGAGGCCATGCTCAAGGAGGAGAAACTTCTCATCACCCCGCTCGCCTACATCCGCGGCCGCAGCCTCGGCCGGGTATTCTTCATCATCGACGAGGCCCAGAACCTCACCCCGCACGAGATCAAGACCATCATCACCCGCGCCGGCGAGGATACCAAGATGGTCTTTACGGGCGACATCTTCCAGATCGACCAGCCCTACCTGGACCAGTGGTCCAACGGCCTGGCCCACCTGAGCGAGAAGATGGCCGGACAGCCCCTCTTCGAGCACGTCTTCCTCCGCAAGGGAGAACGCAGCGCCCTGTCCGAAATCGCCTCGCAACTGCTCTAGGAGCACGGTTTCACGCTAAAAAAACAGAGAAGCCTCATCACGGGGCTTCTCTGTTTTCAGTATGGGCGCCGGGCCTACTCGAAGAGATCGGGATACTCCTCGCGCTGGGCGATGATCGACTCGACGAGTTTGCGGGCCGCGGAGGCCTCCTTCACACCGGAAAGTTCGGCGGAGGAGAAGTACTGCTTCGCCTCGGCGAAATTCTCCTTCAGGGCCGCGAAGACGCCCTTGGCATAGCGGGCCTTGGCACTGTCGCCTGCCTTCTCGAGGTAGCGCTCTGCCACGGGCAGGTTGCCCAGCGACATGGCGGCGTTGGCGGCATTGATGTTGGCCACGGGGTCGTCGGGATACACCCGGGCGGCCATCGCGAACACATCGTTGAAGGCGGCGGTACCCGGCTCCAGACCCTGGGCGGCGAGGAAGAACTCGCTGATGCTCAGGTTGCGGGGACGCTCACGCATCATCCGGCGGACATCCTCGGCGGTGGTGTAACTGCGCACCGTGAAACTGACGTTGTAGTCGGTACGGCGGAGCAGCGGGAACACCTGGGTGGAGAGTTTCTTGTACTCCTTCGGGAAGCGGGATTTCAGGCGGGACTCCTTGAGGTCGGCATCGATATCGCTGTCGATCAGTTCAAGGATCTTCTCGCGGCTGGCCAGGTCGGAGGAATCCACGGCGGCGCGCAGGCCCTCCCAGTTCTCCGCGACGGATTCGGGAACGAAGAGTTCCTCCGGAAGCGGATAGAGGCTGCGGACATAGGCCAGGATGGACTCCGTACGGTCTTTCGCGAGTTTTTCATTGCTGGAATACCGGCCGTCCGGGGAACTGTAGCCCTTCAGGAGCACGCGGGTGATGGTGCGGTCGGGATCCACGCGCACCGAGTCGATGGTGTTGCGGATCTTGCGGAGTTCGGAACGGTTGTCACGGTAGGTCGTATCCACGACGCTCTTGCCGGCGGCAAAGACCACGTAGGCCTGGCCCGAGATGGACTGCTCCTTTGTGATGGTGGAAGCCTCGGGATGGACATACACATATTCCGGGACGAAGCGGATGGGTTCCGGCTTCGGAGGGATGGGATTGACCCACTGGGCCAGTTCCACGCCTTCCTGGAAATATTTCGCCTTGCCGCAGCAGCCCTCGCCGAGTTCATCGACTCTCAGCAGGGCGCCGTCCATCCATTCCTGGAAGGGCACCTCGTCGTGGTAGGCGACGGCATCGGGCATGTCGCGCTCAAAATACTTTAGGTCACCGTCAGCGAAGGGTTCGGAGTCCCTGACGGTACGCGCATAGTGGATGTAGCGGCCGCGGCTGTACACGCCCACGGGACGCAGATGGACCGAGTCGGCACCGTTGAAAAGCACCGGGGTCAGAATCACCGCAGCATTGCGGTCGGGATCGATTTTCGCGAGATCGACGGTCATGTCCACCTGCATGGTCTCGCCCTCCTTATTGAGGGTGATATCCCGCACGGGCACCTGGGCACCCGCCACCAGAGAGGCCGTCAGAGCGGCCAGAATCAGGATTCTTTTCATACGGCACTAAAACAGATAAACGATACTGACCGCCAGTTTGGTCGGTCCTACATAATCGAAAACGGAGCCTTTGAGCACGGGCTGGGAACCGGCGGCCAGGTAGTGGGTACCGTCCGAGGCGGTGGACAGGCGATATTCGTCACCCGTGACATAGAGGTAACCGAGACCCAACTCGAACTCGAGGTTCCAGTGGCGGCCGAGGAGCAGGTCATAGCCCAGCACAGCGCCGCCGCCCAGGAGGAAACCGTCGTTGAGCAGGTATTCCTTCAGGTTGGGGAAACGGGAGTTGTACTTGCTGAAATCCCAGAGGCTGCCGACGGCGATCGAACCGCCCAGCAGATGGGCGCCGACGAAGAAGCCGTTGAAACGCTCGCAGGCCCACCAGCGCACCTCCGGTTCCACGAGGGCATGACGGATGCGAATGTCATCCACCGGCCAGTTGTTGTAACTGCCGGAAAGCTGGATGGTCCATTTCGGAGCCACACCCACCTCGACCCCGAGGTTGACGGATGCCGTAGCATCGTGCAGGATGTTGGTTTTGATGGCCACTCTGTCCTGGGCCATGGCGGTCCCTACCCCGATGAGAGAGAGAACCAGCAGTGAAATAATGTACTTCTTCATATTGGCTTATTACGCTTGCGTAACATAAAGTTTGTAGTCGGCGGCGACAAAACGGAGGTGCACCCGTCCGGTGTAGTCGATCCGGATCGGCTTGTTGCCGCAATAGACCGGGTCCGTCGCCCCGTCCGGGGTGTAGGAGGCCGTCTCGTCCGCGAGGCCGTAGTCGGAGTCGATGCCCATGTGGGTGAAGTTGTCGTCATTGTTCCAGAAGCCCGCCTGGGGATGGACCTCGCCCGCTTCGAAATTGGACCAGGCGCCGTCCCGGCGAAGTTTGAAGGAAGACTCGGGGGTCACGTCGATATCGACGCTCCACTCCCCTGCGGGTCCCTCCGCCATCCAGATGTCCGTGGTCCAGTCGTCATTCAGGCCGATGACGGACCACTGGCCCGTATGGTCGACGACCGGGGTGGGCTCCACGAAGGCGAGGCTGCCGCCGTCGGTCCAATCCTGGATGCCGAGGGTGAAGACAACGGCCTCGCCCTGGGTGGGCTCAGCGGTCTTCGGCACTACGATATTGGCCGTGTAGGAGGCACCGGAGACGAATTCCCGGACCGCATCCAGTACGAACTCGGCCGTCTTGCCGGAGGTGGTGGTCACCGTAAGGGGAAGACGGACGGACTGCGGGATGAGGATGGCCACATAGCCGGTCCCGCCGTTGGCGGCGACGGCCTTGCCGGCCTTGATGCTGCCCTTGTTGGAGCCGAGGGTTACCGTGCGGCTGGCCAGGTCGACCGTCGCGTTGAGCACGGTCTCACCCAGGGTCACGCTCTGGACGGCATCCGTCGCGTCCTCGCAGGTCACATTGAGAACCACCTTGGAAAGCATGTGCTTGAGGGTCAGGGAGACCATGGTCTGCGGAGCGGCCGTCGCCGAGCCGGCGATCAGGTCGGACGCGGCATAGTCCGCATAGGCGGTCTGGTCGGCCTTCACGGCGAAACTCAGGCTGGTGGAGGTGGCGAAGGCATCGAAGGGAGCATAGACCTGGAAGGAAGTGCTGACCTTCTGGTCCGCAAGCCACTTGATGGGCGTGTCAGGCGTCAGGGTACCCGAGGTGACGACACCGCGGACATTCTTCGCGCCGATCGGGTCGCCCGCGAAAATGCCCAGGACATCCCCGTCTTCGAGGGCCGTATCCGTGGCCTTGGTCTGGAAAGCATTCATCGCCACGTTGAAACGGACGGGAAGGATGATTTCATCCATCACGCTCTGGGGCGTCGTTTCGCTGCGGCGGCAGCCGCCCGCCAGCAGGACAGGCAGCAGGATACCGGTAAGATAAAGTACGCGCTTCATAGGCCTAG
>CAMIYB010000018.1 GCA_946402945.1 uncultured Bacteroidales bacterium
GCCCACAACGACTCCCTGCTGAGCCGCGCCCAACTCATCGGCGACAAGAAAGCCGAGGTGCTGTACTATGTCAACGAACTGAAAAATATCACACGGATTTACGCCGGCGTCAAAAACATCAGCAAGGATGAAGACCTGCACGTGGAGGAAGCCAAGGAGGCCCTGATGAAGATCTCGAAGGAATACGGCTACATGCAGTATTACTACTACGCCACCGAGGTTACCCAGAACTACTATTTCAACCACGGCCAGAAATCCCTGGCGATGCGCCTGGCGGAGGAGTCATACGAGGAGGCCACCAGGAACCACGACGAATTTGGCGTCTGGTACACCTCCAAGTACCTGATCGCCCTCTATCGCGAAAGGGAAGACTATCTCACCTCCCGGGAATACATCCTCCAGAGTCTCCACACCTACGAGACGACTTCCAACAAGACCATCAAGAGACAGTCTCCCAGCCGCCTCTACTGCGATCTTTCCGACACCTACCCCGTGGGCAGCGATTCGATGTACATGTATATCGACAAGGCCGTCGCCTCGTCGGTCACCCACATGGACTCGGCCCGCGTATGGTTCTACCAGGCCGTGGTGTATGCCCTCCACAAGGATGAGAAGGGATATGCCTTTTATGCCGATAAATGCCGCTCGGACAAGGCTTTCCCGCGGATGAGAGTGGCCTCGCCCCAGTTCTTCGACATCGTGGACCGTCTCATCGAGGGCAAGAAATGCGACCCCACCGAGACCGTCGCCCGCAGTAACAATTCCCGTAACGTCAAGTTCCTCGCCAATATCGCCGAGATCTATGGCTACGGTGATTTCGCCTTTGAACTGGAGAAGCAACTGGTTGACCGTCTGGAAACCAACCTCTCCAAGGTCGGCATGGCCAATCTCGCGGAAATGAACGCCCACATCGGCAATATTTCCCTGTCGGCCAGCCTGGTGGAGAAGGAACAACTCATCGCGAAGAGAACGGTTATCATCTTCGTGCTCGTGGCCTTCATCCTGCTGTGCGCCCTCATCTTCTCCATCTTCCGCGTTATCGCCCTGCGCCGCAATAAAAAGAGGGACGAGGCGATGATCGCCAAACTTACCGAAGCCAACGAGGCCACCCGCCTGGCCAATGAGGCCAAGACCCGCTTCGTCCAGAACATGAGCCACGAGGTGCGCACGCCGCTCAATGCGATCGTGGGCTTCTCCCAGTTGCTGAGCCTGCCGGACGGCTCCTTCTCCCCCGAAGAGAAGGATGAATTCTCCAATCATATCATCAACAACTCCAAGATGCTCAATATGTTACTGGACGACATCCTCAACGCCACGGCGATGGATACCGGCCAGTACAGGATCCAGATCGAGGACGGCGAATGCCACTTTATCTGCCGGAGTGCGATGAGCAGCGCCGAGCACCGTCTGCAGCCCGGCGTGACGATGGAATATGTCCCCGAGAACGAAGAACCCTTCGTCTTCCGGACCGACCCCCGCCGCATCCAGCAGATCCTCATCAACATGCTCACCAACGCCTGCAAGCACACTGCCAAGGGCAAGGTGGTCCTGACCAGTTCCACCTCGGCCAATCCCGGTTTCGTCACCTTCGCCGTCGAAGATACCGGTACGGGCGTGCCCCCCGAGAAGGCGGAAGCCATTTTCGCCCGCTTTACCAAACTCAACGAGTTTGTCCAGGGTACCGGCCTCGGCCTGAGCATCTGCCGGGACATCTCCGAGCGGATGGGCGGAAAAATCTGGCTCGACACCTCCTACACCGGCGGCGCCCGTTTCGTGCTGACCATTCCGGTGGAGCCGCCCCAGGACCTTATTCAGTCTTAATTTCCAGGAAATTCTCCTCGACGGCCAGGGCGCGAATGTATGCGCCGATGGCCTCCATGGTTTCGTACAGGGCCTTGGGCGGATGGGCCATGTAGCCGCCGGAACTGATGCTTCCCTCCTCGTAGCGGATGTGCAGGTTCCAGTCCCAGCCGTCCAGGACGTGGAAGGGCGTCTTGTAGTGGGCCTTGAGCTGGTGGAGACGGCCGTCGGCGACCCTCTTCTCCACGGCCGTGAGGGCCTCGGCCGGAGCGCTGTACACGCGCGTTTCACTTCCCCAGCCGCCTTCGGAAATGAAGACACGGACGCTGCCGTCCTGCCCGGCTTCTATCTTATAATAGTTGCCGCTCCGGAACATCGGACCGTGATATGTATATTCGTACGACAGCAGGCGGCCCTGCGTCTTTTCCCGCCCCCCGCAGGAGAGACTCAAGGGGACGAAAAGCGAAAAGGCCAGGATCAGGGAGGGAATATTCATTTTTCGGCAAATGTAGCAAATATTTTCCGCCCGGCCAAGTCCTACCATACCCTTCGGCAGAGGTCCTGGAGGACCAGTCCGGCGAGGGTGAAGCCGAAGATGGCGGTGATGGGCGCGAGGGTCCCGTTGATCCGGGCCTTGGACGTGGAGCCGCTGGCCATGTCCTCGGCCGGGGCCGAAGCGCCGCCGCGGTTGGGGAGCACCTCGTCGTCATAGACGCAGAGGAATTTCTTCGCCGGGAGGGTGTGGCGCTGGCGGTATTTTTTGCGGATAGCCGCGGCCAGCGGACAGCCGCGCACGTCCCAGAATTCGGCCACACGCACCTTCGTGGGGTCGATTTTCAGGGCGGCGCCCATCGCCGAGAACAGGGTGGCCCGGCTGGCGGAGGCCCGCAGCAGCAGGGCGGACTTGTCCTTGAGCGAGTCGATGGCGTCGATCACATAGTCGTAACTGTCGAGGTCGAAGCGGTCGGCCGTCTCTTCGCTGTAGATGGCCTGGACCGCCTCGATCTGTGCCGCAGGATTGATCTCCAGCAGTTGTTCGCGCAGCGCCTCGACCTTCACCTGTCCCACCGTCCGCGGCAGGGCCATGCGCTGGCGGTTGACATTGGACGGGCTCACCCGGTCGGAATCCACCAGCGTCAGATGGGTAATCCCCGCCCGCACCAGGCCCTCGGCGCACCAACTGCCCACCCCGCCCGTGCCGAACAGGATAATGCGGGCGGTGGAGAAGGCCTCCATCGCCCCATCGCCGACCAGCAGCGCCGTGCGGTCGAAGAAGGATGCTTGGTCCACCATGGTCATCTTTTGAGGATTTCTTCCAGCCATGCGGGCTTGCTGAAGTCGAAAGCCGCCCGTTCCGCCTCCCAGGCCGGGTTGAGGAACACGGTATCGGCCCTGTCGATGTACATGATCCCGTCGAGGTGGTCGCATTCGTGCTGGAAAATGATGGCGGTATAGCCCGAGACGGTGTCCCTGCGCGCTTCCAGCGTCACGGGGTCCACGTAGGAGACGATGGCGTTGGGGTAGCGCGGCACCAGCCCGCGGTAGGGCGGATAGGACAGGCAACCTTCGGGTCCGGAGGCCAGGGGACCCCAGAGCGAGTCCACATGGACATTCGGATAGAGTTCGAAGGGCTCGCCGGGCTTGTCGCCGCGCCAGACGGCGATCAGGCGGACGTTCAGCCCGACCTGCGGCGCCGCGATGCCCACGCCGCCCTGCTCGGGCGACTGGACGGTGGCGAGCATCTTGGCCCCCAGCGTGCGGAAATCCTCGCTCGCGAGCACCGCTTCCGGCAGGTCGCGGGAGGGCGTCCGCAGGATGAGGGAGTCGGTCGCGTCCTGCAGCACCAGCACATACATCACCGAATCGCTCTGGCGGATGATCGCCCGTTCGGCCGGGCTCAGTCCGTCCCGGCGCCCGCAGGCTAAAACGGCGAGGAAAAGGAAAAAGGGGAGGAAACGTCTCATACTCACAAAGATACGTTAAAGATAAGTCCCAGGTACCAGGGGCGTTGCGGAATCATGTTGTCGGCGCGGAGTTGTGCGGCCGAAGGTCCGAAGGACCAGTCGAAGGTGAAGCCCAGTTCCGTATCGTAGGGCAGCCAGAGCAGGTGGGGCATTTTCAGCGCGAAGTCGAAACCGGCCGTGCCGATGCCGCCGTCCAGCGTGCCGCTCAGCGAGAAGAAGGTGTAATCCACGTGCGGGGTCAGGACGAAATGGGTGATGTAGGCCACGGGCGAGAACCAGGAAATGTCCCCCACCCAGATGGGCAGGGCATAGTCGGCCGTCAGTTTGACCTGGTCGGAGGAGGAGAAGGCGAAGGCCTGCGCGAGCATGGAGTCGGTCAGGCCGCGCGGCGCCGGATTCGCGACGCCTTCCGCGCCCACAATCCCGGGCCCGAAACTGTGCTGCCACAGGGCGGAGAGGCGTGTGCCGTGGTTGCGCACGATGCCGGGCAGGTAGCCGTAGAGGTAGCCGAAGGCGGCCGCCGAATAGAGGTCGGACAGCCCCAGCCGGGTCCGGTAGCCCACCTGGGCGCCGATACCCCAGTGCGGATAAGTCTCGGAAGAGCCGCGCGAGCGCAGGATGTAGCCCGCGAGGCTCAGGTCCAGCCGGTTCATGGGCAGATAATCCCCGGGAACATAGCCCTTCAGAATGGGGAAGGAACTGCCCTCAAGCGCTTCTGCATAGGTGATTTCCGTGGTGGATTTGTCGTAGCGGTCGTTGCTCAGGCTCAGGCTCACCCGCGGGGTCAGGCCGCGCTGCACGCCGCCGGAGGAGAAATTCAGCGGCACATAGGCCTGGAAAGAGAAATTGACTGAGGGGATGCCGAGCAGGCCGTAACCGACCTGTTCGATGCGCAGGCCGTCGGCCATATATGTCCTGCGGAGGTATTGCAGGGCGGAACGGTCGCCGACGTCCAGGCTCAGGTCGAACACCGGATACAGACCGGAATAGGTCAGTTTGAGATGGCCGCTGTGGCGCCAGGCGCCGGAGCCCAGGGCGTCGGGTTTCCAGGCGTAGGCGACGGACCCGGAAGCGGTGCCGAGGATGTTCTGGAAAAAGGCCGTGGCCCCGACGGACGCCGCCTGCGTGATGTTTTCCACGTTGAAATCCGACAGCGCGTCATAGTTGATGTAGGCCGGTACCCAGGAGTGGACATGGGGGATGTGGGGCACTTTCCTGTAGCGTTTCGGCCCGTCGATGTGGATCACTTCCGGCTTCTGAGCCGCCGCATTTTCCTCGCGCAGCGCAGCCTCCTGGGCCGACAGGCGGTCGGCCACGGCATAGCGGTAATTGTCGCCCCAGCGGACCGGCCGGCGTAGAGGTTGCGTCGTTTGGGCGGGCAGCTGGCCGTCCGCCGTGTACACGGTGAACAGGAGCGTATCGCCCTTGAAAAGGCCTTCTCCGGCCCCGTAGCGCGTTGC
Organism: uncultured Bacteroidales bacterium; assembly: GCA_946402945.1. Lineage (GTDB taxonomy): Bacteria > Bacteroidota > Bacteroidia > Bacteroidales > UBA932 > Cryptobacteroides. The sequence goes on from CAMIYB010000018.1 coordinate 5,225, forward strand.
CGTAAGTTGGAGGAGCGTCAGGTTCTTGTCCAGCAGGTAGATTTCGCGGACGCCGCTCCTGTCGCAGGACAGCAGCAGTCCTTCCTCTTCGGAGGAAAGCGCGCCGATGCTCACGGGCTGGGGGCTGAGCAGTGTCTGGAAGGTGTTGTCTTTCAGGAGATAAAGTCCGGTCCCTCCTTCCGTGATCGCCGTAGCCACCAGGCCGCCGAAGGCCCATTCGAGTTCGGCGAGCTGCATGCCCTCAGGGGCTTGCCAGCGCTGGATTTCCCGGCCGTCCGCGTCCAGGAGGACCGCCGCCGAGCCGCCATCGACAGGGTAGTCCACTACGGCGATACCCTGTTCTCCCGCGATGGGGTTGAAGAGACGCCCCCGGGTCGTCAGGTTGCGGACCTTTCCGTTCGGGCCGAGGGAACGGATCCGGGACGTCGAGGCCTTGGCCCAGCGCGGGTTCGGGACGGATTCGCTCCAATAGATCCTGTCGTGCCGGCGGCTGAGTCCGCTGACGTGTCTGGCGAAGGGCCGCAGCGTCCGTTCCCGTCCGAGGCTGTCGATCGAGACGAGGGTGCCGCCGTCCAGCAGACCGTCCCGGAGGGCCAGCAATTTGCCGTTCTGGATTTCGAGTCCGCCATAGTCGGAATGCCAGGACGGTGCGGCGGTCAGCAGGGTGTAGGGCGTAAAGGGCCCCCGCGCCTCGTCGTCCTTGCGCCAGGTGGCGAGGAAGTCGGCCTGGATGTCGGAGAAACTGTCGCGGAAACGCTTGCCGGACACGGCTTTCACCTCGCGCTGGAGATTCCCGATGCGCCAGGGGCGGCGGGCGACGGCGTCGAAATACCGCGCCATGAAGAGCGGGTCGTCATAGCGGACGCGGACCCCGGCAAGGGTCATGTAGCCGAGGGCGTAATGGTCGGGGGCATAGTGCCGGTAGGAGCCCCAGCGCCATTTGTGCCAGTTGCGCAGGTCGCCCTGGTCGAAGGCGATGTGGTAGTAGGAGAGGAAATCCCCGCTGCGGCCCCGGCCGAAGGGCGACAGAGCCGTTTCCGCGACCACGGCATCCCCTTCCAGCAGCACGGGCCCGGGATATACCCCGGCCATGGCTCCCGGGAACATTTCGCCCAGGATCCAGCCGAAGGGCTTGAACACCCGCCGGTAGCCGAACTGCATCTGGGCGAGGTGCCGCGATTCGTGGACGGCCAGCGAGCGGGTCCAGGGGAAGGGCTCGGGGTCGTAGGCGTCCGGGATGGTGTAGAAGTCCATGCGCCGGGGCGTCCAGGTCACCGAGGCGTTGGCGTGGGTGTAGAAGGGGTGCAACACGACGGGCGTGCGCTTCTTATAGGCCTGTCCGGGGGTCAGCCCGGTGCTCAGGCCCACGTAAGGGCGGCATTTTTCCAGTTCCCCGGCGAATTCCAGCGCCACCGCGTTCAGCCCTTCCGGGTAGATGATGCGGTAATGGTCCGTGTCACGCGACCACCAGCGCACGGCGGCGGGGTCTTCCCCGTCGGTGTAGAACTGGGCCGCCGCCGGCAGGGCCGACAGCAGCAGGAGCAGCGTGAGCAGTTTCTTCCGCATGGCGTTTATCTACTGTCTATCCATACCCACAGGCGCCACATCAGCCAGCCCCAGCCGAGGAAAAGCAGAATGTGGGCCCACAGGGGGACGGTGGTCCGGTAGGCGTCGTCCCGGATGATTTTTTCGAACCCCGGTATATCGGCGTAATAGTAGGCTCCGGCCCCGAAATCGAGCCCCTCCGCCAGTCCCATCCGGCTCCCCATGATCCACAGGGCGCACAGAACCACCCCCACCGCTACGACGATAGTCACGATCCTGTATGCCGTTTTTTTATTCATTGTTACTAGAATGAAGCAGAGTATGGGTTATTGTCGAACTCTTCTTTTGTAAGGGGGCCGATAACCGCCCTTTTACTCTTGATAATAATCCAATAGTAGGTACTGTCTTCACTTTGGGTATAGGTGTAATCAGGGTACATAACATCCGGTGGAAACTTCGGCTTTTGTTGCACGTATATGACCCCGTTTAACTCTTTATATTTAGTAATTGTAGGTGGAATATCCCTTTTAATCGTATCTTGTTTTCCGTATTCCCAATAATGAATACTGCGATGCTCTTCATCATATTTAAAGCCCGCGCCTAAATTATGAAGCGTGTTATCACAGGTTGCCCCTAAGTGCATAATCAAAAGAATAATTGCAATGCCGAAGATAACTCTACTTGCTGTTGTTAATGAATCCATGGTAGAATGGGCATAAGTTTCTTTGATCCATATATATTATGCCTTGTTGCTGTACAATGGGGAGTATTGGCGTGGTAAAACCTGTGCCCACCCTCGGGCACATTAGAGGGAGGGGCCCAAACTTGTTTGGGAGGGACGAAGCGAAGCGTAGGGTTTTACCATGCCAATACTCCCCATTGTACCAGGTTACTTATACAGATCCAGCACCGGGATGTCGAAGACGACGCCGGAGAGCAGGAACCAGACGGCAAAGAAGGTCAGGGCGATGTTGAAGAGCTGACCCACGATGTAGAGCCAGAGCACCTTCCCGCCCTGCATCTGCCGGGCGATCTCCTTGAAATTGGTATCCAGGCCGATGGAAGTGAAAGCCAGCACGAACGCCCAGTTCTTGTACTGGTCCAGGACCCCGTTGATGGCCTTGACCTGGTCGCCGCCGAAGATGGGCTGGATCAGGAAGGAAGCCACGAGCGAAGCCACGAAGAAACCGATGATGAACTTCGGGAAACGGTTCCAGATCTCGATGGCGCCGACCTTGCCCACGCCGGAATTCTCCACACGGGTGGCGAAGAACAGGGCCACGAAGAAGGCGATGAAACCGATGAGGATATTCTGGATGGACTTGACCAGCACCGCCGCCTGCTCGGCTTCCGGACCGAGCGCGTTGCCCGCCAGGACCACGGCGCCGGTGGAATCGACCGTGCCGCCGATCAGCGCCCCGCCCATCAGCGAGGACATGCCCGTCGCGCGGATAATCATCGGCTCGAAGACCATCATCAGGATGGTGAAAATGATCGAAATGGAGATGGCGATCGAGAGGTCGTTCTTCTTCGCGCCGGCCGCAGCACCGGTGGCGATGGCCGCCGAAGTACCACAGACCGATGTGGCCGAAGCCAGCGTGATGACCATCGGTTTATTATCGATTTTCAGGACCTTGGTGCCGAACCACCACATGAAGATGATCACGATGGGGGTCACGATCCATGCGATGCCGAGGCCGTAGAGCCCGAACTTCGCAATGTTGGAAAAGAGCACCGAGAAACCCATCACCACCAGACCGGTCTTGATGTAGAATTCCGTCCGGATGGCGGGCTTGAGCCAGGCGGGAACACCCACCGTGTTGGAGATGAGCAGACCCACGATAAGGGCCCAGAAAGCCCATTCCAGATAGCGGTTGAGGGTAAATTCCGCGCTGATGAGGCGCACCACCACGGCCAGCACGAAGAGGCAGGTGAAGGCCGGAATGAATTCTTTGAGTTTGCCGCCCTGCAACTTCACGCCGCAGGCGAACAGGATACCCAGCACCAGGAAAGTGCGGAGCAGTTTGAGCCAGAAGGCTCCGCTGGCCAGTTGCTGTCCCAGTGGGACCACCTTGGCGAGTTGTTTCTCCGTCAGGGTCTCGCCCAGGGTCCAGGTACTGAATTTCGCCGCGGCGAAATCGAACCAGCCGGTCAGCACGGCCACGCAGCCGATGGCGATCACGATAAAGCCGATCCACACGGCCAGCCAGTCTTCTTTCTTCAACAAATCTTTCATAGTTTATCAGGTTTTATACAGGTCTCATCGGAAATCCTCATAGCCGGGCATGGCGGTCCCGGCGATGAAGTCGCGGCGGTCGGCGGACGCCTTCGGACAGATCATCAGCACGTCGGGGGTATCGATTACCACGAAATCGTGCAAGCCCTTGATGGCCAGTAGTTTGCTCTTGTCTTTGGCCAGGATGATATTGCCGCTGCTGTCTTCGAAATACGGCCGGGACGTGTTGGTGGCGTTGCCGGCGGTATCCTTGTCGCGGTATTGGGTGTAGAGCGAGGACCAGCCGTCCAGGTCGCTCCAGCCGAAATAGGCGGGATAGAGCCAGGCGCGGGACGTCTTTTCCATCACGCCGTAGTCGATGGAGACATTCTCGCAGCCGGCATAGGCCTTTTCCAGGAAGGCCTCCTGGGCCGGTGAGCCCAGGGCGCCCTGCCAGCCGGCGAAGAGTTCCGTGGTCCGGGGCATGAAGCGCTCCGTCTCCTCGCGGATGACGGCCGCCTGCCAGACGAAAATGCCGGAGTTCCAGAAAAACTCGCCGCTCTTGCAGAACACTTCCGCCAGCAGTTCGTCGGGCTTTTCCGTGAAGGTCTTGACCTCCATGGGTTTCCCTTCGGCGATGGCCTTGCGTCCGCCGCGGATCTGGATGTAGCCGTAGTTGGGGTCGGGACGGGAAGGGGTGATGCCGAGGGTCATCAGGACGGGATGCTCCCGGACATATTCCATGGCGCTGGCGACTGTCTGGCGGAAGAGGTCCTCCCGGTCGATGACCAGGTCGGAAGGGCAGACGGCCACCACGGCGTCCGGGTCGCGCCGCAGGATGGCATAGGTCGCATAGACGATGCAGGGGCCCGTCTTGCGGCCGTAGGGTTCGAGGAGAAGGTTCTCCGCGGGAAGGTCGGGCAGTTGTTCCAAGACCAGGTCCCGGTAGCGGGCCAGCGTGATGACGAGGATGTTTTCCTTCGGGACCAATCCCTCGCAACGCTGGTAGGCGTGCTGGAGGAAGGTTCGGCCGGAAACGCCCAGGCCGATGAACTGCTTTGGACGGTCCTCGCGCGAGAGGGGCCAGAAATGGTTGCCGCCCCCGCCGGCCATGATCAGACAATATTGGTGTTTGTTTAGCATTATGTTATGTGTAAATGGGCGTGTAGGCGCCCGGAAAATACGTAATCTGGGTCTGGGGCCCGTCGAAGACCACCGCCACGACGTCCAGCCACACCTCCACGTCCCCGCAGTCCCGCGAGGCCAGGAAACGGCGGGCCGCCGCGGCGATGTGGCGCTGTTTGGCGTGGTCCACGTTGTCCTGCGGGTCCGCCATCAGCGGGGCGACCCGGCTTTTGACCTCCACGAAATGCAGGCCGTCGGCATCCTGGGTGATCAGGTCCACTTCCAGGTGGCCGGTGCGCCAGTTGCGCGCGACCAGCGCGTGACCGCGCTCCAGCAGATACCGGCAGGCGGCATCCTCGCCCATTTTCCCGACAGTGGATCGCGTGGTGGCCATGGCTATTCGAAATTGACGATGGTGACTCCGGTGCCGCCGAAGCGGATGTGTTCGTCGGAGACCGAGGTGATGCCCGGGACGGTCCGGAGGTATTTCTGGATTTCCTCCCGCAGGGCGCCGGTGCCCTTGCCGTGGATGATGCGCACCGAATGCATGTCGAGCATGATGGCATCGTCGATGTAGTGCATCACGGTCTGGAGCGCCTCGTCCACGCGGGCGCCCCGGATGTCCAGTTCGGGATGGAAGGAGAGTTTGCGTTCGGTGATGGCCGGGTCCCGGACGGTCGAAATCACCGTCGGATGGGCCTGGGTGCGGGTCGCGGCCTTGAACTCATTGGAGGAGATGCGCTCCACCTTGTCCAGCGGCATCTTGCTGGTGATGTTGCCGATGGCCACGGTGACGGCCTTGTTGGAGACCAGGGCCACTTCGCCCACCATGCCGCCGTCTTTGATGCGGACTTTCTCGCCCACTTTCAGCGGCGCTTTCCGGAAGGCCTCCAGGCGTTTGCGCTCGGCTTCCTGAGCCTCCGCGGCCGCCCGCTGCGCCTCGTCCATGCGCTTGAGGCGGGCCGACTGGCGCCGCCGTTGGCGCTCCTGCAGTTGCTGGAGTTTGCCGTCCACATAGTCCTCGCGGCTCTGGCTGGACGCCGTCAGCGTGGACATGAAATCCTGGAGCCCCCGGCGGGCCTCCTGCGTCCGGACTTTGTCGGCCTGGGATTCCTTGATGGTCCGGATGGTGGATTCCACCTTCCGGTTGGCGTCCTTGACGATTTCCTCGGCCTCCTTCTTGGCCTCGTCGAGGATCTCCTTTTTCTTCTGTTTGATGCCCTCGAGTTCCTTCTGGTAGCGGTCCGTGATGGTTTCGAGGGTCTTGTCGGTATGGCGGATGTGCTGGAGTTTCTCGTCCAGGGCGCGGCGGCCGCGGGCGATGCGCCGCAGGTTGCGCTCGATGTCCACATAGGCCTCGCCGGCACGGGTCTCGGCGTCGGCGACGATCTCCTCGGGCAGCCCCATTTTGCGGGCCAGTTCGAAGGCGAAAGAGTTGCCCGGGAAGCCCTGCTCGAGTTTGAAGAGCGGGGTGATGCGGGCCGCGTCGAACTGCATGGCGCCGTTGACCACGCCGCTGTCGTGGGAGGAGGCGTACAGTTTGAGGTTGGTGTAGTGGGTTGTGATGACGCCATAGACGCCCCGGCTGTCGAGTTGGGCGAGAATGGCTTCCGCGATGGCGCCGCCGGCCGCCGGCTCCGTCCCCGACCCGAATTCGTCGATCAGCACGAGCGTCCTGTCGTCGGCCTCGGCGAGCATGCGCTTCATCTGGGCAAGGAAGGAGGAATAGGTGCTCAGGTCGTTGTCGATGGACTGGCCGTCGCCGATGTCCACCATGATGCGGTCGAAGACCGTCATCTCCGATGTCTCGGAAGTGGGGATGAGCATGCCCCACTGGAACATGTACTGGAGCAGGCCCACGGTCTTCAGGCAGACGGATTTGCCGCCGGCGTTGGGCCCGGAAATGAGGAGGATGTGCTTCTCGGGGGTCAGCGTGACCGTCAGGGGGACGATTTCCTTGCCTTCCGCCCGCAGGGTGCGCTCCAGCAGCGGGTGGCGGGCCTTGCGCAACTGCAACTGCCCCTCTTCCGACAGGAGCGGCATGCCGGCGATGTAGTCCAGGGCGGTCTGGGCCTTGGCGATGAGGAAATCCATCTCGCCGAGAACCACGGCCCCCGCCTGGAGGGCGGGTACATAGGGACGCAGGAAGTCGCTGAATTCCTGGAGGATACGGGCGATTTCCCAGGACTCGGCCAGGCGCAGTTCCGTGATGTCGTTCTCGAGTTCCACGATTTCGGCCGGCTCGATGTAGGTGGTCTTGCCGGTGGCGGACTGGTCGTAGATGAAGCCGGCGAGTTTGCGTTTGTTGGAACTGTTGACCGGGATGAGCATCTTGCCGTCGCGGACGGAGACGGCCGCGTCGCTCTCGGCGATGCCGTCCAGTTGGGCCTGGCGGAGGATGGCGCCCGCCCGGCGGGAGATGGCGCTTTCCTTGTCGCGGAGGGTCCTGCGGATGTCGTAGAGGGCCTCGGAGGCATTGTCCTTCACGGCGCCGTGACGGTCGAGGATGCCGTCGATGCGGGCATCGACCTCGGGGAAGAGGGTGATGCCGTCGGCCAGGCGGGCCAGGTTGGGATAGACCCCGTCCTTGACGGAGGCGAAGAAGCGGCCGATGCGGCCCAGGGTCTGGAGCATGGTGCGCAGCCTGCCCAGGCCGGCCAGGTCGATGGTGGCGCGTTCGGGACGCAGGGCCGCGAGCATCTCCACGCAATCGACGAACCCGCCTGCGGGGAAGCCGTCCTCGAACATCACGATCAGCCGCATCTCGTCGGTCAGCAGCAGCCGGCGGCGGATTTCCCGCGGATCGGTCGAGAATTCCTCTTCCTCTACCCGCCGGACGGCATATTCCGTGCTGCAGCGGTCGGCGATGGTATGCCGGACGCGGTCGAATCCCAGTTGTATTTCGAGGCGGCGTTCGTTCATGATTTGGTCTGCGAGAAGGCGGCTCCGAGCAGGAGTTTCAGTTCGTTGATGTTGCCGATGGTCGTTACGTTGCCCGCCTTGACGAAAGAGATGGCGCCAGTCTCTTCCGAGACCACGATGACGTCGGCGTCGGTCTCTTCGGAGATGCCGATGGCCGCTTTGTGGCGCATGCCGTAGCGGGCGGGAATATCGGTCCGCTCGGTGATGGGGAGGGTGCAGCGGGCCGCTACGATGCGGTCGCCGCTCAGGATCATGGCCCCGTCATGGAGGGGAGAATTCTTGAAGAAGAGATTCATGATGAGGCGGCGGTTCACGATGGCGTCGAGGCGGTCGCCGGTCTCGATGACCTGGTCCAGGCTCATGGTGTGGGGGATGACGATGAGGGCGCCGGTCTTGTCCTCCGACATGCTGCGGCAGGCCTCGGTCACTTCCTTGACGGTGGCGTTGTCCATGCTGCGGGTCTTTTCGCCCAGCAGCCGCGACAGGAAGGCCCTGCCTTTGCTGCCCAGACGGTTGCCGGAGCCGAATTTCATGAGGAAATGGCGGATTTCCGGCTGGAAAATAACGATCAGCGCCAGGACGCCCACGTCGATGAACGTGGCCACCAGGCGGCTCATCATCTTCATGTGGAGGGCGTCGGCCACCACCATCACCACGTAGATCAGGAGGATGGCGTAGAAGATGTTCATTGCGGCACTGTCGCGGATCCAGCGGAATACGATGAAGATCAGCAGGGCAACCAGGAGGATGTCCAGGATGTCCGTCAGGGTCATATGCAGGAAACCGAACAGTTCTAGCGGGTACATGGCCGACAAATTCTCTAAGGACTACAAAGTTAGCAATAATATCCGACTTTAATATGGCAAATCCGCCGATTTTCCGTAACTTTGGAAGACAATAATCCGTGTTAGAATGAAACGTTTCCTTCCCTTCCTGTTGCTCCTTGCAGTCGCATGTACCCCGAAGGCCGACCCTTCCGCCGCCATCAACCCGCTCATCGGGACGGCCTACACCGGCCACACCTTCCCCGGCGCTACCGTGCCTTTCGGCATGGTCTCGCCCAGTCCGGACACCGGACTGAACGACTGGGAGCACTGCGCCGGCTACCATGGCGACGATACCTCCATCCTCGGTTTCTCCCAGACCCACATGAGCGGCACCGGCGCCCCGGATATGTGCGACCTGCTGGTGATGCCGCTGGCCGGTGCGCCCCGCTTCGAGGCCGGCCCGAAGGACGACCCCGACGCCGGCTACCGCGCCCGTTATTCGCACGAAAGCGAGGTGGCCCGGGCAGGATACTACGCTGTGACCCTGAGCGATGACGGCGATATCCGCTGCGAAATGACCGCTTCCGACCGTTGTGCATTCTACCGCTTCACCTTCCCGGCCGGGGCTGACGCGGGCTTGCTGCTGGATATGCTTCATGGCAATGACGGCGGAGTGATTTCCTGCGACGTCCGGCCTGTCGGCGACAGGGCTCTCGAGGGCTGGCGCCGCTCCCGCGGCTTTATCCGCGACCATGTCTATTATTTCCATGCCGAGTTGTCCACCCCCGTCGAGGCCTTCCAGGGCTATGCGGCCGGGGCGCCGCTCGTCGCCGGGAAAGCCGCCCCGCAGATGGACAAACTCTATGTCCGGGTCGCCGGCGACGTCCCGCTGCTCGTGCGCATCGGCGTTTCGACCGTCAGTTGCGAGGCGGCCGCCGCCAACCTGCGCGCCGAAATCGAAGGCAAGTCCTTCGAACGGGTGGCGGATGCCGCCGCAAAGGCCTGGGGCAAGGCTGTCGGCTGCATCGAGGCCACTTTCCCGACCCCGGAGCAGGAGCAGATTTTCTACACCGCCCTGTACCATGCGATGGTGGTGCCGAACCTGATTACCGACGTCGATGGCGGCTACCGCGGATGGGACGGGGAGATCCATCGCTCCGACGTTCCGCTCTATACGAATTATTCCCTCTGGGATACCTATAGGGCTGTGCATCCGCTCTACAACCTGATCTGCCCCGGACGCAACGTGGACTTTATCAATTCCATGCTGGCCCGTTACGACCAGACGGGCATGCTGCCCATCAACGAATACGGCACCTGCGAGACCTTCTGCATGATCGGTTACCACAGCGTCCCCGTTATCGCCGACGCCATTCTCCAGGACCTGCCCGGCTTCGACCGCGACAAGGCCTGGGAGGCCATGCGCTCCATCGCGGATGAGACTGACCGCGGCGTGGGGTATTTCATGCAGTTCGATTACGTGCCGGCAGATCTGGCTCCCAATCTCGAGTTCTACAAGCAGAACGGCTACGTGCCGGCCGACCTGGAACCGAACTCCGTGTCGAAGACCCTCGAGTATGCCTTCGACGACTGGTGCCTGGCCCAGGCGGCGGGGAAACTGGGACGGCAGGAAGATTCGGTCTATTTCGCCGCCCGCGCCGCCAGTTTCGAGAAGGTCTATGACCCCGAGTCCGGCTTTACCCGCGGCCGCCTCTCCGACGGCAGTTGGCGTACACCCTTCGATCCCAACAGGACGGCGGCCCACGACCACGATTTCATCGAGGGAAATGCCTGGCAGTACACCTTCTATGTGCCGCATGCGATCGATCGTTACGTGGAGATGAACGGCGGCCGCGAGGCCTTTGCCGCCAAACTGGACGAGATGTTCTCGACGGAACTTTCGGCCGACGACATCGTGGTTCCTGACGTTTCCGGCCTCATCGGGCAGTATGCCCACGGCAATGAGCCCAGCCACCACGTGGCCTATCTGTACAACCATGCCGGGCAGCCCCGGAAGACCCAGCAGATGGTCGCCCGCATCAAGGAGGAAATGTACAAGGCCACCCCGGAGGGCCTGTGCGGCAATGACGACTGCGGCCAGATGTCGGCCTGGTACGTCTTCTCAGCCCTGGGCTTCTATCCCGTCGCCCCCGGCAGCGGGGTCTATGAAATCGGCAGTCCCTCCGTCCGCGAGGCCCGCATCCACCTGTCCGACGGCACTGTCTTCACGATTTCCACCCAAAAGGCGGACGGTTCCCCGATCGACGCCTCCGACGTCTGCATCAGCCGCATCACCCTCGACGGCCAGCCGCTCGACGGCACCCAGCTCCCGCTTTCCGCCCTCCGCTCCGGCGGGCATCTGGTGTTTGTGATGGAATAGGCCTTATTCCTGCTTCAGGGCAGGAAAGAGTTCCTCGAAAATGGCTCTGAGGCGGGGCGTGTCGCCAATGATGGCGCGCAGTTCCGCCAGGGGGGCTTCGTTCGGCGAGCCGGGGATGAGGAGGTGGAGGTAGCCGCCTTCCGCATATTTCTCATGGAGGTGGTCCAGGGTGCGCTGCCAGTGGCCTTCCTTGTCCAGTTCGGGATAGTGTGAGAGACCGAACTGGATGGTACGGCGGATGATGGTGACGGGGTCGATCATCCGGTCGGCTTCGGCCACGAGGCGGCCGTAGAGGCTGCGGGGCGGCGTGGTCGCGGAGGCGCGGTGGTCTTCCGCCGCCTGGGCGATGGTTTCGATCTGTTCCGGCGTGAACCATTCGGCCAGGCGCTTGTCCGCACGGATGCGCTTTCCGCTTTCGATGTGATGGGTTTTGCGGTCCACGGCCAGCCCCAGGTCGTGGCAGGCAGCGGCGGTCAGGAGCATTTCCTCGTCTATGTCGTAGCGTCTGCCCATTTCCAGGGCGCGAGCGATGACGGCCCGTGCGTGGTCTTCCCGGTGCGCCGCGTCGAAAGCGCCGTACTGCGGGATGATTTCCGTATCGATATAGTGCCTGAGGCTTTCCCGAATGGTCATTGTTTCCTGCGAATATGCGCAAACTTACGTAAAATTCCGAAATTTTTATGTATGTTTGCCCAAACAGTTAGACAATCAGCAATATGGGTAGATTCAGCAACATCCTCAAGAGCGGCGGCGGAACGCTGGGCCGTCTGCTTACCGGCCTCATCGGCATGTTCGCCGGAAAAGTGATCACGGACCAGATGACGAAAAAGATCCTGAAACAGCAGACGGGATTCGAGAGCACCGACGAAATCATGGCCGATGCCCGGGCCCGGGCGGCAAAAGCCCAGGCCGATGCCGAGGCGCAGGCCCGCGCCGCGCAGCAGGGAACCAGCGGGCAGTGACCCTTGGAATCTTCGCGAAATACTGCTATTTTTGTACGTCAATCAAACGGATATCGTCATGAATATTAAAGAACCCTTTGTTTTGAATGTAAGCCGCGAGGTCGGCTCGGGCGGTCATACTGTGGGCAGCATCCTGGCCCGGAAACTGAATGTACGCTACTGCGACAAATTGCTATTGGAAAGCCTCCAGAAGCAGTTCGGCCTGACCGCCAGCGGGATCGAGAAGCTCAAAGGGGAAAAGAAGAACTGGCTGGCCGATTTCGTGAAACTCATCGCGCCGGTGCCGTCCGCGAAGGCGCTGGACCTGGATCCGAAATTTGTCACGGAATTCCGGGCCGATGTCACGACGGACGATATCTACAAAGCGGAAGTCGATATCCTCAAAGGTTTCGCCGAGATGGGCTCCTGCGTCATTGCGGGCCGCTCCGGTTTCTTTATTTTCAAGGACCATCCCAACCGGCTCAATGTCATGATCACCGCCTCCATGCCCCATCGCCTGAAACGGATTATGGACAAGCAGGGCCTTTCCGAGACGGCTGCGGCCGCCGTGATCAAAGGGGTCGATGAGGCCCGCGAGAACTTTGTCCGGCGCTATGCCGGCGTGAGTCGTTACGATGCCAGGAACTATGACCTGGTCCTGAATGCCGACGGCCACAGCGAAGAACAACTGGCCGATCTCATCCTCTCCTACATCGGCTGATGGCCCCTTCCGCCCCGCTGCCGCACTGGTCCCCCGGAGCCGATTTTTCGGGGGTTCCGTTTTTCATCCGGAGAATGAATACCAGCGGGTTCATCAAGCCTGACCATGTGCCGCAGGCGGTCCTGCCCGCCATCGGTTTCATTTTCATTACCGGCGGTGAACTCCTGGCGGAAGTGGATTCCCTTCCCTTCCTGTGCACGGCCGGTCACCTCCTGCTGATTCCCGAGCGGCGTCCCTTTGCCGTCCTGCACTATTCGGATGCGGTCGGTTTTACGGGTATGATCGCGCCCGCAATGCTCTTTGGCGGCGGGCAGGCGGCCCCGATTCCGCCGCTGGTGGAACCCTGTCAGCAGGCCTTCTGGTTCGACGAGGCGAGTTTCATCGGGGAACTGTTCAATATGCTCTCGATTGCATCCGAGCGGGGAGACATGCTTTTCGTCGAGAAGGGGATCGACCTGCTATTCTCCCGTGTTAAATATTTGGAAAAGAGCAGTTTGCCTCTTCCTGTGCAGGCTTTCCTCAAGCGGGTGTTCTCCGAAGGCCCCGTTTCGGGCAGCCTGGACGCCTATGCCGAAGAACTGGGGGTCAGCACCAATTACCTGAGCCGTCTCGTCAAACAGTCCACGGGCCGCAGTCCCGGGGCCTGGGTGGACATCGTCCGCATCGGCCGGGCCAAGGAACTGCTCGGCGGAACGCCGTCCTCCATCATTGACATCGCCGTGGCCGTCGGGCTGGAAGATCAGTCCTATTTTTCCCGCTTTTTCCGCAAGCATACGGGTCTGACGCCCTCTGCTTATCGTAAAAAGATGCAAGGATAATCCTAGTTTCGGTCGGATTCCTCCTAAAATATCCCAAGTCGAAGCGCTACCTTTGCAGCCGTTGTCTCCACCATTCCCGGCGGCACGCCTATTACGAAAAAAGGCGCCGGGAAATCTCCGGCGCCGGTAAGAAATAGTTCTGTCCGTCAGTCCTTCAGATACTTGTGGGCTCCATGGTCGTACGGCCTGTCGGGCTCTCCGGGGTACGTGTAGCCGTTGCTGTTGGTCTTAAGGACCTTGTACGTGCTTCCGTCCTTGGTGTAGGCGTATTTGTAAGGGTACGTCGCGCTGCCTCCGTTCTTGTAGCAGATATCGATACAGTCGGGGGCGGTCCCGTTCAGGAGGGAAGAGGAGATGGACAGATTCTTGAGCGCAGGCGTTCCGGATACGGAGAAGGCTGCAAGACGACCGGTCCAGGGGGAGGAACTGCTGGAAGCACTCAGCGAGGTCAGGGTCGGGCAGGAGGAGACCGAAATCTCCGTCGGAGCACCCAGGTAGATGGAAGAGAGTTTCGCACAGCCGCTGACCTGGAAGCGGTTAATGGTACTGGATGCCTCGACCCTTTCCAGCAGGGCATTGTTCGAAACCGTCACGTCAAGTCCCTCTGCACTGTCCCGGAAACGCGGACTCAGGTTCAGTTCCTTGAACGACATCTTGCTCCCGTTCAGATTCAGGGACGAGGTGTTGACGTAGTTCGTGCTGGTGACATACGTGGAAATCGAGAGTTTCTGGAAACTACTGCCCTCATAAGTCTCCAGCGGAGAGATGTCTTCCACGTCGGAAATGCTCATCGTGGCATCTTTCACTCCGGGACAATTCTTGAAGGAAAGTTTCCGCGGGATGCCGGAAACGTTGATTCCATGGTCGGCGCTGTGGCCCTTTCCGAGGATGCTGATGGTTTTGAGCGGGCAGTTGTCGAAGTTGAATTCGCCGGTGAGCGGCACCGGGATAAAGGTCGATGCTGACTCACTGAGTTTGATCCACACGGTTCCCTGGGTCTTCAGGGTCGTTACGCCCGTGTTAGCAAGATTCATCGATACATTGTAATGTCCCGGTTCGACGAATACTTCCGGATACTCTGTCAGATAAGGGGAGTGGACCTCCAGGAGTTTGCTCAGGTGCGGACCGTGGCGGAAGTACAGGAAGTGGACATCGTTGATAATGAGGCTCTCCGCTTCGACCTTGCCGAGGAACCAGCGGAAACTGTCTTCCGCCATTCCTTCCGAATGGTTGTCGATCCGGACTTCGTTGGCGAATTTCCACGAGGCCGGCGGATCGATGAAGACGGAATAATGGTAATCGGAATCGCCTTCAGCAATGTCCTTGTCGCTGTAGTAGGCGATGAAAACGTTCTTCCAATCGAAGAAGCCGGCCTTCGGGTCGTTCCAGTTACAACCTTCCCACTCGCCGTCGCGGCAGGCGTAAATGTCTTCCAGGATGCTGCGGACGGCAGCCTCGACATTGGTATCTACGATATAGACATCCCTGTTGAAGGAGGGAAGGACCGGTCCGGGGGCGAGTTCATAGACGTTTCCGAAGATGTTCATGTCGATGAAGGGGCCTTCGATCTTGTATTTGTAACCGGGGAGTTTGGTGAAGTCGTAATTCAAACTGCAGAGGACAGAGTCTCCCGGCTCCTTGTCCTTGAGACTGCCTTCGAGGGTGAAAGGGATTTTGACCACATCCTCCGAGTTCTCTTTGTTGCGGAGATTGATGTGGAGGTTGTCGGCGAAGAGGGCCTTGTTTTTCAGCCAGGTCTTCATCGAAAGCACACCGCCTGCCGTACTCACCTCGACCTTCTTGCAATTCTGAGGGAAGATATAGGTTTTGCCGAAGGAATACTTCAGCCCCACATTGTCCGGCACCTTTAACTCCTTTCGCCACTTGTATAGCAATTCGACATAGCCGCCAAACTTGAAACTTAGGGCCGGCTCGTAGTATATATTGCTTAACTGATAGCCACTACCGCCGAAATTCATCAGGTATTCCGGGCTGAGCGGGACGGAGATCGTCGAGGCGATTTCGAAATGCGGGTCGAAGTCGATGCCGACGCCCAGGGCGCCTTTATAGATGGAGAGGGTGACGCCGACATTGGGCCCCGCTTCCACGGAACCGGAAAGGTTCAATGACACCGAGAAGGGGTTCTCGTTGCTGGATGTCCCCACTTCGCCCGCCTGGGTGTGGAGTTCCTGCCCGTCGTAGAGGGCCATGGCGTAGTAGGACTTCTCGTAATTGAAGGAGATGGTCATGTTGACCTCGCCATTGATCTTGAATACGAAGGCGACGAACACCGACGGGGTGAGCACCAGCGGGCCCACGGGAATGGGGGCGAAGGGAATCTCGAAGAAGGCTGTCGTCCAGGTCTTGCTCTTGCCGCCCTTGATGGTGAAGTCGCATCCGAGTTTGGCCGTGGCATCGACGCGGACGCGGGCGTAGGTGCAGGCGTAGTCGACGATATCCACGTCCAGGGCCATTTTGAAAGCGATTTTCATCGAAGGGGAGATGGAAAAGTTCTCGCCGAAATCAATGCCGAGGCTGTTGAGGCCGCCGAAAACTTCGGGGATGGACAGTTCGAGTCCGCCCTGTACCTTGGTCAGGGGAATCTCCTTTCCGTCCGGGGTGATGATGCGGTCGGCATAGGGACTCAGGTCGAGGCCGGTCTGGGAGAAGTGCAGGTTCTCGAACACCTCGTCGAGGGCGACCTGTTCATATTTGTATTCCCGCCTGCCGACGATATTGCTGACTTGGGTAATCCGCGCCGTCATACCGCCCGGGAAAGATTCGCAGTCCGGGATGACCACGATATCATCTTTATTGTATGCCTTATCCGTGCCGCTGGTGTACGGAAGGGAGAAGCACTTGTTGTTGACGATTTTGATCTGGTCGGCCATCTGCTGCTCCACCGGGACGGATTTCTCGCCCCAGTCATAGGTATATTCCAGGCTTTCCTGGTCGTATTTGGCGTTTTCCGGGTCGATGTCCGTGCGCTGTTCCTGGGGTTGCGGTTCACCCTTGCAGCCGGGGAGAAGGACGAGGGCGGCAAGAAGGAAGGCGGTGAGTAATCTTTTCATAATATTGCATTTAACATCGCAAGATACGAATTTTTTTTCAATATAAGGTGATTGGCGGCAAATCCATACTTTTTTTCTACCTTTGTGGTGGACCAAAACGATGGCCATGACACGAGAAATCTATTTTGCAGGAGGCTGTTTCTGGGGGACGGAGCACTTTTTCCGGAAGATCGACGGGGTGCGGGACACCGTCGTCGGCTTTGCCAACGGACGGACGCCGGATCCCACCTATGAGGAAGTATATACGGACGCGACGGGCTATGCCGAGGCGGTCCGGGTCTGCTACGACCCTGCCGTCGTGTCGCTTTCCTTCCTCCTGGACGGCTTCTTCCGGATGATAGACCCCCTGAGCCTGAACCGCCAGGGCGGGGATGTGGGCACGCGCTACCGGACCGGGGTGTACTATGTGGCGGAAGAAGACCTGCCGGAAATCCGGGCGGCTTTCGACCGTGCCGGCCGACGCCTGGGGGCCGCGCCGGTTACGGAATGCGAACCGCTCCGCTGTTTCTTTCCGGCGGACGGACGCCACCAGAAGTATCTGGAAGTCCATCCGGACGGCTATTGCCATGTGCCGCTGAAGGCCTTCCGCTACGTCCGCCTCCTTCAGGACCTGGGCTATCTGCTCGGGGACGAGACGGATGAGGTGGCCCGCCAGGCCAATGCGGCCTCGCTCATCCGGGAACGCATGGGCTTTTTCTGGGTCGGTTTCTATCGCGTGGACGGGGACAGCCTGGTGCTGGGCCCCTTCCAGGGGACGCCGGCCTGTCAGCGGATTCCCTTCGGAAAGGGGGTCTGCGGTACGGCATGGGCCCGGGGGGAGACGGTTGTGGTTCCGGACGTCGGGCAGTTCCCCGGCCACATCGCCTGCTCCAGCGTTTCCCGCAGTGAGATTGTCGTTCCGCTGCTGCGAGATGGCGCCGTGACGGCCGTCCTGGATATCGACAGCACCGCTATCGGCGAATTCGACGCGATCGACGCCGCCTGGCTCGAGGCTCTGGTAAACATTATCTGATATGGCAGACAACTATTTGGAATACAGGCAGCAGGAACTTGCTGAAGCCCAGGCGCGGGGACGGGCTCCCCGGCCGAAGTACCCCTCCCTCGACACCCTGCTCCACCGCAACCGGAGTTATCGCGGATACGATCCCGCCCGAGAGGTCGGCGAGGAGGAACTCCGGGAGATGGTCCGGGCGACCACGCTGGCCGCCTCCGGGATGAACCGCCAGCCCCTGCGCTACCGCCTGGTAAGCGGCGCGGAGGCCGGGCTTGTCCTGCCTCTTATCACCCTTGGCGGCGCGCTCCCGCAGGAGCATCTGCCCCATCCCGGGCAGGAGCCGGGTGCCTTCATCGTGGTGTGCAGCACCGTGCCGGAAGACCGGGTTGTCGATATCGACCTGGGCTTTGCCGCCCAGACCCTCCTGCTGCGGGCGACCGAAATGGGCCTGGGCGGGATTTTCATCCTGAATTTTCGCCGGGAGGAACTCCGGGAGGCCCTTGCGCTTCCCCTGGAGCCCCTTGCCGTCATCGCCGTCGGCAAGCCCGCGGAGTCCGTCTACCTCCGTCCGGTCGAATCCGGCGCCGCGTCCCTGGCCTATTATCGGAAGGACGGCGTCCATTATGTCCCCAAACTGACGCTGGAGCAGATCCTGATTTAATTCAGATTCCTGTTTGGAACCGATGGACCCCCGGGCCGACTTCCACCGGCGTTTCTTCGCCGGGAAGCCACACCGTACCCGTCGAGCCACGGGGCACGCGTACCTTCAGGCGGAACTTCCCGCCACGGATGCGCCATCTGGAAGAAACGGGGCCTGAGGGGGTTTGGATGGAATATTCCGCCCAACGGAGGTCGCCCAGAGGCGTGGGCTTGAAAAGGATGTGGCGCCAGGCGGGAGCCTGCGGGTCAATCCGGATCCCGGCCACATGGCTGTAGAGCCAGACCAGGCCGCCGCCGAACATGGGATGGTTGCGAGACTGGGTCCCGTCCCAGTATTCCCAGGTGGTCTGGGCGCCCTGAGTCACCCACCAGCCATAGCCGGGTTGCTCCCGGGTCGTCATCGCCCGCCAGGCGAGGTCGCCCAGGCCGTTGTCGCACAGCACTTCGAAGAACAGTTGTGTCCCGAAAATACCGGTGTTGAGGTGGCCGCCGTTCTCTTCGAGCTCCTGCCGGAGGGCCGCCACGACCCGGGGGCGTTCTGGTTCGGGAACACCGATGGCCAGGGCGAAGACGTTGCTGCCGTCGCCCCGGCCGTAGGACCCTTGCTGCGGATCATAGAAACGTCGGTGGAAGGCTTCCGCCACCTCTTCCGCAAGGGCCGCACATCGCTCCGCTTCCTCCTCCTTCCCCAGCGCGCGGGCCGCCAGGGCTGTGTAGCGGGCACATTTCCAAAGAAAATAGGTGTGGACCAGACCGTCGTCGGGGAAGTCGTAGGCAGGACACCATTCGCCGAGGTTCATCCAGTAGACGGGCTGCCCGTGGGCGGAACGCTGTTGCCGCATGGTGCCGTCCGGCAGGCGCCAGGAGAGCATATATCCCAGTTGTGCGGCCATCGCTTCCCAGCATTCTTCGAGCACGGAGAGATCGCCGTAATGGAGGTAGTGCTCCCAGGGGATGATGTTCATGGCTGCGCCCCAGGCGACGCCTCCGCCGCAGCCCGGATGCCATGGCGCGCCGTTGGGTACATAGCCCGTCTCCAAGTCCTGGCAGTCCATCATGTCGCGTAACCATTTGCGATAGAAGGAATTGGCGTCGAAGTTGCGCATAACGGCCGTGCAGGCCACCTGCCCGTCACCGGTATAGGGTCCCCGTTCGCGGTGGGGGCAGTCGGTCGCCACGCCCAGGTGCATGTTGTCCGTCTGGCTGCGCCACCAGATGTGCTGGATGCGGTTGACCAGGGTGTCGGAGCAGGCGAAATGGCCGGTTGCGGGCACGTCGGACCAGACGGCTTCAGCCACGAGGTTGGACTGCCGCAGGGCGCCGGGCCATCCTTTGACGATCACCTTCCGGAAAGCGAACCAGACGAAGCGGGGGGCCCAGGTTTCCACTCCGTTACCGGAACAGATATAGGTCTGGGTGCCGTTGCCGGACGTTTCGGCCGGGAAGGAGAGTTCAATGGTGGTGCCTGCCTTCGCCCGGATGCCCTTGAGGCGCACCCAGCCGGTGATGTAGTCGCCGAAATCGACCAGGTAGGACCCGTCGTCCTGCAGCGTGACCGTCCTGGGCCGCAACCGCTCCTGCACCTTATCGGCGGGGGAGGTCTGGAGGACGAGTTTTCCCGCGGGTGCCTCCCGCCTTGCCGCCGGGACCCATTCGCCGTTCGCCCGCGCATCGAAGGTCTCGCCGCCGAAAAGATCGTTGCGGAGGATGCCGCTGCGGCGCACCTGCCAGGAGGTGTCGGACACCAGGGTCTGCGAGCGGCCGTCCCGGAAGCGCACTTCCAACTGGCAGAGCAGGCGCGGCGTCCCGTAGGGGGCTACCCAGCGCTCCGAACCGCAGCCGAAGAAGCCGTTGCCGAGCAGGACGCCCAGCACGTTGGTGCCCCGGTGGAGCAGCGGGGTGACGTCGTAGGCGAGGTAATGGACGCGGAATCCGCGGAACCGACTGTCGTCCAGCGGAATAGCATATTCTCCGAGCGCGTCGCGCCGGGTATAGGAAGTCTCGTTGGGGCTGAGGACCTCGTCTCCGACCCGGATGCCGTTGACGGTGCATTCGAAAAAGCCCAGGCCGCAGATAAAGAGCCGGGCCGAAGCGACGGCCCCGTCCAGCACCAGCTCCCGGCGGAACTCCGGTGCGGGAGCGTCCCCCTGGGGCATCTCGCCTTCCCACGGAGCACCGATCCACGTGGCGGTCCACTCGCGGGGTTCGACGTCGATTCTGCGGGCCTGTCCGGCCAGGGCCGCGGACCCGGGAAGGGCCAGCAGCAGGAGAAGCATCCATTTTTTCATAGCAGGACAAAGATAAGGTTTTTTCTTTAGCGGGGATTCACTATCTTTGCCGTATGAGACGGCGACTTCTTCTGATTGCATTTTTTGCGCTGCTGTCCTTCTGGCCGGCCGTCCTGCGGGCCCAGCAGATTGACAGCGTCGAGGTGACCGTGTCCTTGAAGGAGGACGGTTCCGCCATTATTACCCAGGTGTGGCGGGCGACGGTTGTCTCCGGGACGGAATGGTATCTCCCGGTCCGGGAGGACCATGGCATCCGCGTTTCGCGACTGCTGGTCACGGAGGTCGCTCCCAACCCCGACTGGTCGGCGGATGCGCCCGCCGGAACCCCCCGCTACATCAGCATCCGCTACACCGAGGAAGGCCGGACCTGGAACACGGACAGGAGTCTCGAGGAAAAGCGTTACCGTTGCGGAATCAATCCCACGGGGGACGGATGCGAACTCTGTTGGGGACAGGGTTCCCTGGGAGAGCATCTCTGGGTTGCCACTTTCAAGGTGGAGGGCCTGGTGCAGAGCCTGCAGGATTATGACGGCTTCAATTTCATGTTCATCAATCCCGAACTGGTGGCTCCGCCGGCCAAGGCGTCCGTCACGATCGTCAACAAGACGGGCGGGCCGGAGTGGACGGAGGAGAATATCCGTTTCTGGGGTTTCGGTTACCGGGGGTCCATTCTCCTGGAGGACGGCAAGGTCGTCGCCCGCACGGAGTTTCCCATGGAGACGTACGACAGCATGATTCTGATGATGCGGCTGGACAAGGGCCTGCTTACGCCCGCCCTGAGCCGGGACATCCCTTTCGAACAACTGGAAAAGGAAGCCGTCAAAGGGGCGGACTGGGACTCTTCCGGAGATTTTTGGACCACCCTTTTCGGCCTGCTGGTCCTGATTCTGATCTTTGATATTTTCTCCGGTTTCCATCTGCTAAAATTGCTGGTCGTGCTGCTCGTGGCCCTGTTCCGCCTCCTGCTGCATGCCCTGGGCTTCCGCTATGAACCGAAGATTTTCGGGACCCGCCGGGTGAGCGGCTACTGGCGTGATATTCCCCTGGAAGGCAATCTTCCCCAGGCCGCCTACCTCATCGAAGCGGGCCGTATCCATCCTCCGTCCCGCCTGCCGGCGCGGCTGATCGGCGCCTACTTCCTGCGCTGGATCCTGGAAGGTCGCATCAGGGTCCGGGAAGGGGAAAAGGGGCAGACGGAACTTGTTTTCCCTGAGGTGCTTCCGGATGGGGTGCGCCCCTTCGCGACCCCGGAGTCCGGAAGCAACGATGTGGAGCAGCAACTCTACCAGATGGCGCTGTCCGCCGCCGGGAAGAACCGGGTGCTGGAGCAGCAGGAATTCAAGAAATGGGCGGATCGCGAAAAATACAAGCTCGGCAGTTGGTGGAAATCGGCGCAGGACCGGGGCAGACGCGGTCTGATGGATGCGGGGCTGATCGTATCGGGGCGTGCGCCCAAGGCTGCAATCCCCTTCCTGACCCCTCTCCCGCGCCTCTATAACTTCCTCCGCGACTTCACCCTCTCGGGCGAGCGCAGCGCTCCGGAGGTGAACCTTTGGCGGGACTACCTCGTGTACGCCACCCTCTTCGGCATCGCCGACCGGGTGGCCGAGCAGTTCAAGAAACTCTACCCCAAGGTCTTCGACCAGATCTCCGAATCCTCGCACATGGGAGCGGGCGCCTTGATGTCTACCGTCGCCTTCTCCACGGCCATCAGCCGCGAGATCCGCGCCACGGCACCCCCGCCGCCCCGTCCCGTTTCCTCCTCCTCGGGCGGCCACTACGGCCACTCCTACAGCAGCTCCTCCTCCGGCCATGGCGGCTCCTCCTCCCGCGGTGGCGGTGGCGGCTACTCCGGCGGCGGCCGCGGCGGCGGCAGCCGCTGATACCCTCCTCCTCTCCGTGGCGGCAGCGGTGGCCACTCCGGCGGCGGCCGCTGAAGCCTCCCGTTCTGCTTTTTTGCCGACCACTTGCAGAAAACCCCGGCCCAAATCCGCAAGTCCCCC
>CAMIYB010000019.1 GCA_946402945.1 uncultured Bacteroidales bacterium
CAAAGTTACGATTTTTCCCCGAAGGGTTGTTATCCGCGGGAAGTTTTGTTATTTTTGCAAGTATGAAACGTATAACAGCCCTTCTCCTTGCGGTGGCCCTCGGGCTTTCCGCCCAGGCCCAGGAATGGACCGGCACCGCACGCTACGCGAAAGCGAATGATGAACTCCAGAAACCCGTCCAGGTGGTCCTGATCGGCGATTCCATCACCGATGCATGGCCCTTCGCCCGCCCCGCCTTCTTCTCCGAAACCGGCTATGTCGGCCGCGGAATCAGCGGTCAGGTTTCCACGCAGATGCTCACCCGCTTCATGCAGGATGTCGTGGCGCTCGGGCCGAAGGTGGTCGTCATCAATGCCGGCACCAACGACATCGCCGAGAACCAGGGCACCTACAATGCTGACCAGACTTTCCGCAGCATCGAGGCTATGGCCCGTATCGCCCAGGCCTGCGGCATCCGTCCCGTCCTGACTTCCGTCCTGCCCGCCGCCCGGTTCGGCTGGCGTCCTTCCGTGACGGACGGCCCGGAGAAGATCGATGCGCTCAACGCCCGCATCCGCGCGCTGGCCGCCGCCAACAAATGGCTGTACATCGACTACCACAGCGTCCTGCGGGAAGGTGACGGCATCCCGGCCGCCTATTCCAAGGACGGCGTCCACCCGACTCCTGAGGGCTACGCCCGGATGGAGCCCCTGGTGGTCGAGGCCGTCGGCAAGGCGCTGAAGGCCCGCCGCTACGGTCCGCGGAAATAATTCTTACGACAGGGCGCGGTCCCGCGGCGCCGGGCGGCCCTTCCGGACACGGACAATAACCAAATAAAACCAATAACTGCAATGGGTAAGAAAAACCAATTCTTCACCGCCATCCTTCCCGTGATGCTCGGATTCTTCGTCATGGGTTTCGTGGATCTCGTGGGTATCTCCACCAACTATGTCAAGGTCGATCTGGGCATGAACGACACCATCGTCAGCCTGATCAGCGTCTCCTGCTTCATCTGGTTTCTGCTGCTGAGCATCCCGACCGGCTTCCTGATGAACAAGTACGGCCGTAAGAACATCGTGCTCGTCAGTTTCATCCTCAGCATCCTGGCCCTGATCATCCCCATCGCGCTCAAGGACAGTTTCGCCGGCTATCTGGTGGCCTTCGCCCTGCTGGGCATCGGCAACACGCTCCTGCAGGTGGCCATGAATCCGCTTGTCAGCGAGGTGGTTACGCCTGACCGCCTGACCGGCACCATCACCCTGGGCCAGTTCGTCAAGGCCGTGTGCTCCTTCCTGGCTCCGATCATCGCCGCCGCCTGCGTGAGTTCCGTCTTCGGCTGGAAACTGCTCTTCCCGATCTATGCCGCCGTCGCCCTGCTCGCCACCCTGTGGCTGTGGCTCTCCCCCGTCAAGAACACCCCGGTCAAGGATGCCGAAAAAGTCTCCTTCGGCCGCACCTTCTCCCTCCTGAAAGACAAGACCGTCCTCCTCTTCTTCATCGCCATCCTCGTGCTGGTCGGTGTCGATGTGGGCATGGGCGTTTCCTTCCCCAAACTCATCATGGAGCGCTTCGACCTTCCGGTCGAGAAGGCCAGCCTCGGCAACAGCATCTATTTCTTCGCCCGTACCGTGAGCGCCTTCTGCGGCGGCCTCATTCTCATGAAGATGAACGAGAAGAACTTCTATCTGGTCAGCATCCTGGCGGCCGCCATCGGTCTGGTGGGAATGCTCTGCGCCCATGTCCAGTGGCTGATGGTCGCCAGCGTGATCATCTTCGGCCTGGGCTATGCCAACCTCTTCAGCATCATCTTCTCCCTGGCCCTCAAGCATGTGCCTTCCCGCGCCAATGAGGTGTCCTCGCTCCTGGTGACCGGTATCGCCGGCGGTGCCCTCGTGACGCCGCTGCTGGGCGTGGTGACCGACGCCACCGGCACGCAGACGGCCTCCATGGTCGCCATGCTGGTGCTCTGGGTGTATATGTGCCTGATTTTCGGCGTGGTGAGCAAGACCGCCCGGGAAGGCATGAATGATCAAGCAAAATAAGAAATAGAATGGAACGCAAAGGAATTATTTCGGTCGGCAACTGGATTGTCGACTCAGTCAAGTTCATCGAAGTTTTTCCCAAGAAGGGCAACCTGACCACCATCGTCAGGCAGGATGAAGGTCTGGGCGGCTGCGCCCACAACGTGCTGGCCGACCTGGCCGGGATGAAGAGCGGCCTGCCGCTGTATGCCGGCGGCTGCATCGGGGACGACGACCATGGCAAGATGTGCCTCGACGCCTGCGACCGTCTCGGCATCGACCGCAGCAACCTCAAGGTGCTGAAAGGCGAGTCCACCTCCTACACGGACGTTATGTCGGAGATCAGCGGCGACGCTTCCCGCACTTTCTTCCACTGCCGGGGCGCGAATGCGAAACTGACTGTGGATCAGGTGCTTGCCTGTAAGTCCAACGCCCGCATCTTCCACCTGGGCTACCTCCTTCTCCTGGACCAGCTCGACAAGGAAGATCCCGAATACGGCGTGGCGGCGGCCCGGGCCCTCGACGGCCTGCAGAAGCAGGGCTATGCGACTTCCGTCGATGTGGTCTCCGAGGAAGGCGACCGGTACCGCAAGGTCATCCTCCCCTGTCTGAAATACACGGACTATCTGATTATCAATGAGGTGGAGGCGGAGAACTGCCTCGGCATCACCCTCCGCAAGGACGGTAAGATCCGCCTCGGCGACGCCGAAGAGGCCGCCCGCCAGCTCCTCGACCTGGGCGTGGGCCGCATGGTCGTCATCCATTTCCCGGAGGGCGGCGTGGTCGCCACGAAGGACGGCCGCAGTTGCAGCGCCCCTTCCTTCAGCCCGTCCCGCGAGGAAATCGTCTCCACGGTCGGAGCCGGGGACGCCTTCTGTGCCGGCGCGCTCTATGCCATCCACGAAGGATATGCGCTGGAGGACCTGCTCGACTTCGGTGCGGCCTGCGCCCGCTTCAACCTCTTCAGCACCACCTCCACCGGCGGCGCCCCCACCCTTGAAACCATCCAGACATTTATCAAATCCAGAAAACAATAACCATGAAACGTTCTGAAATCAACGCGATTATCCGCGAGAACAAAGCTATTTGCAAGAAATTCCTGTTCCACCTTCCCGCCTGGGCCGACTGGACCCCGGCCGACTGGGCCAAGAAAGGCGAGGAGTGCATCGAGATCAAGCGCAACTGCATGGGTTGGGATATCACCGACTTCGGCAGCGGCGACTTCGCCAAGGTGGGCCTGTCGCTGATCACCCTGCGCAACGGCAACCCGGAGTTCGACCGCAAGCCCTATTGCGAGAAGATCATGATGGTGCGCGACGGCCAGGTGACCCCGATCCATTTCCACTGGAACAAGATGGAGGACATCATTTTCCGTGAGGGCGAGGGCGAGTTCTGCATGAAACTCTGGAACGCCGATCCCAAGACCGAGCAGCTCATCGAGGGCGGCACGGTCAAGCTCAAGGTCGATGGCGTGGTGACCGAGTTCGAGGCCGGCAAGACCTACCGCATCAAGAAGGGCCAGAGTGTCTGCTACACCCCCTACATCTACCATACGTTCTGGGCGGAAGGCGGCACCTGCCTCATCGGCGAGGTCTCCATGGTCAATGATGACAGCGCGGACAACCGTTTCTGGGAGCCCATCGGCCGCTTCCCCGACATCGAGGAAGACGTCCCGGCGGAAGCCCTCCTCTGCAACGAATATCCTGAACTGTAATTAGTAAAGTTGCGTTAAAAAAGTTGCGGAGAATAAGCTGTTGCGTTTTTGGAACGTGGACGCCCATGTCCTATGAATGGGAGGGGCCCGCTGGCATCGTAAGATGACAGTGGGAGGGACGAGGGCTCGCAAGAGCCCGAAGGTGGAAAAAACGCAATAGGTTATTCTCCGGCTGAGGTGTTTAACTGAATCACTATGAATGCAGTAATGTATGGCGGCGGCAACATCGGCCGCGGCTTTGTGGGTGCCCTGATGAGCCTGTCGGGCTACCGGGTGACGTTCATCGACGTCGCCCTGCCGGTGGTGGAAGAACTGCGGGAAAAGGAATGTTACCCGCTGCGTTTCGTCTCCAACGAAGGCAAGGAAGATATCACCATCACGAACGTCACCGCGGTCAACGGCAATGACACCGAAGCCGCCTCCGACGTTATCGCCCGTTGCGACATCATGGCGACGGCCGTCGGCGCCCGTATCCTCAAGTTCATCATTCCCAACATCGTAGCCGGCCTCCGCAAGCGCTGGGCCGCCGGGGGAGCGCCCCTCAACATCATCATCTGCGAAAACCTCAACGACGCCAACAAAGTCGTCGAGCGGATGATCAAGGAGCAGCTCAGCCCCGAGGAGCAGCGTATTTTCGACGAGAAGGTGGGCCTGGTCGAGGCCTCCATCGGCCGCATGGTGCCGGTCCAGACCGACGAGATGAAGGACGGCGAGCCCCTGCGCGTCTGCGTGGAGCGTTATGGCTTCCTGCCGGTGGACAAGGCAGCGTTCAAGGGCGGCATCCCGCAGGTGCGGAACATGGTGCCTTTCGAGCCCTTCGACTTCTTCGTCAAGCGCAAACTCTTCATCCACAACATGGGTCACGCCACCACCGCCTACCTGGGCGGCCTGAAGGGCGTGGAATACATCTGGCAGGCCATCGATGACCCGGAAATCCGGATCATCGCCCAGAACGCCATGCTCGAGAGCGCCCTGGCCCTGAGCAAGCGCTACGGCGTGGACCTCGGCGGCATCCAACTCCACATCACCGACCTGCTCGGCCGCTTCACCAACGCGGCCCTCGGCGACACCGTCGCCCGCGTGGGCGGCGACCCGGGCCGCAAACTGGCCCCCGCCGACCGGCTCATCGGTTCCTCCCTGCTGGCCCTGGAAGAGGGCGTCACCCCGGCCTACATCGCCGTGGGCGCCGCCGCCGGCGTGAAACGCTACCTCGACGAGGCCGGAACCCCGCAGGGGGAAGCGGCCGCCGCCCAGGTGCTCGCCGAAGTCAGCGGCCTGGCCGCCGACAGCCCGCTCGCCGGCCTGATCCTTCCTTTCTACCGTATGATTCTCTCGGGCTGCAGTCTGTCCGAGTTGCGCCGTGCGGCCGACAAGTGCAAGAAGCAGTCCCTCCGGGACATCATCTGATTTATGCGCAAAATCCTCCTCCTGTTGCTCGTCTGCGCCGCCTGCGCCGGGCCGGACTATACCCGGAAGGTAAACGTCTTCGCCGGGACCGACGGGGCGGGCCACTGCCATCCCTGTGCGGCATTGCCCTTCGGCGCCATCCAGGCCGGCCCGCAGACCGGCAATTACGGGTGGGATTATTGTGGGGGCTACCAGTGGGCCGACACCCTGATCCAGGGCTTCTCGCAGAACCGCATCAGCGGCACGGGCAGTTCCGAACTGGGCGACCTGCTGATGATGCCTTTTACCGGCGAACCCGGGCGGCCGGACTATTCCAGCCGCCTGGATAAAGCCTCCGAGACCGCCTGGCCGGGCTATTACACCTGCCGCCTGGCGGACTATGGGATCCGGGCCGAGGTGACCTGTACCCCGCATGTGGCCATTCACCGCTACACCAGCGAGGCGGGCGCCCCGATCCGGCTGCTGCTCGACCTCCAAAGCGCCCAGGTCGGTTCCCGCCAGCGCCTCTACCGCCGCGTGGTGGATGCCGCCCAGGACTGGTCCGACTCCCTGCGGGTGACGGGCTACACCCATTCGGTCGCCTGGAACGACCGCACCATCTACTACACCATCGAGTTCAACCGTCCCTACAGGGTGGCGGCCGTGCTGGAGAAGCGCGACACCGCCGAACGGATCGCCCGGCGGGTGCTGGATTTCGGCCCTTCGGCCGAGCCCCTGCTGGTCAAGGCATCCATTTCGGTGGAGAGCGTGGACGGGGCGCGGGGCAACGTGGCGGCGGAACTCCCCGGATGGAATTTCGAGGCGGTCCGGGAGGAGGCCGGGAGGCTGTGGAACAAGTATTTATCCCGTATCGCCATCCAGGCGGATCCCGAGCATGAGCGCATCTTCTACACCGCCATGTACCACCTCATGCTCCATCCCGGCAACATCGCCGACGTGGGGGAGGAGCCCTTCTATTCGACCCTCTCGCTCTGGGATACCTTCCGCGCCGCCCATCCTCTCTTTACCCTCGTCGCGCCAGAGATCGTGCCCGGCGTCGTGAATTCCTTCCTGCGCTACGACCGGAACCAGGGTTTTCTCCCGATATGGGCCCTGGGCGGCACCGACAACTTCGGCATGATCGGCAACCATTCCGTCCCGGTCATCGTGGACGCCTGGCTCAAGGGCTTCGAAGGGCTGGAGACGGAGGCGCTCTACGAGGCCATCCGCCATTCCCTCACCGAAGACCATATCAAGTACGACTGGGGGGCCTATGACCGCTGCGGCTATTTCCCCTACGACGTCACGACGGTCGAGAGCGTGTCCCGCACCCTCGAGTGCGGATTCGACGACTGGTGCGCCGCGCAGATGGCGCAAGGACTTGGCCATGAGGAAGATGCGGCATTCTTTATGCGCCGCTCCGGCTATTGGCGCAACGTCTTCGACCCCCATTGGCGCCTCATGCGGGCCCGGGATTCCGAGGGGAACTGGGATACGCCTTTCGAGCCCTTCCGCGTGGGCCACTGGAAGACCGGCGGCGCCTTTACCGAGGGCAATTCCTGGCAATATACCTGGCACGTGCTGCAGGACCCTGAGGGCCTGATGGAGGCCATGGGCGGCCGGGAGGCCTTCGTGGAGAAACTCGACTCGCTCTTCATCCTCCATGGCGACCTGGGCGGCGGGGAGACGGTGGATGTGAGCGGCCTCGTGGGGCAGTATGCCCATGGCAACGAGCCCAGCCACCACATCCTCTACCTCTATTCGCTGGCCGGAGCGCCCGACAAGGCGGCCGACCGCATCCACGAGGTGTGGGAGAGCCAGTACCGTGACGGCCCCGACGGGCTGACGGGCAACGATGACTGCGGCCAGATGAGCGCCTGGTACATTTTCTCGGCCCTGGGCTTCTATCCTGTCAATCCCTGCGGCGGCAACTATGTCATCGGCGCCCCGCAACTCCCGCGCATGACGCTACAACTTCCTGGCGGAAAGAAGTTTACCGTTATCGCGAAAGGGCTTTCGCCCGAATGCCGGCGGGTGGCCTCGGTCACCCTGGACGGCCAGCCGCTGGAGGGCCCCGTCCTCACGCATGCGCAGATCCTGCGCGGCGGCACCCTGACATTCACCATGACCCGATAAGTTATGAAAAGAACGCTGTTCGCCCTGCTTGCGGCCCTGGCTATGAGCCTTGCTGCCGCGGCCGACAATACCCGATACGTCAACCTGTTCATGGGTACCGCCGGCGACCATGGCCAGGTGAGTCCGGCCGCCCAGGTGCCCTTCGGCCTGGCCTCGGTGTGCCCCGACAGCCGGCAGCCTTCCCACTGCGGCTACGACTACGACGTGCCGGAGATTTCCGGCGTGTCGGTCACCCGCATCAGCGGTACTGGCGGCGACGGCACCGGCGGCAACATCCGCGTCTTCCCCGCCCCGAGGGGCACGGTCCTCCGCCTGGTGAAAGGCAAGGAAAAGGCCGTTCCAGGCTATTACGAGGCCCTTTTGGACAATGGCGTCAAACTCTTTCTGACGGCCACGGACCATTGCGCCGTGGAGCGCTATGTCTTCCCGAAGGACGCCGAGCGGGTGCTCTATGTCGATTTCAATTCGGCTATCGATCCTCGTCGCAGCGAATGCAAGGCCGCGCCGGTGGACAGCCACAATATCGAGGGCTGGGTCAAGACCTCCACGGTGTGCAATTTCGGCTCCTACCTGCTGTTCTGGCGCCTGTGGACGAGCGCGCCCTTCGCCCTCGAGGCCTTCGACGGCAAGACGGCCCTGCTGCGCTTCGACCCTGCCGTCCGCGAGGTGGAACTGCGCGTGGGCCTGTCCTCGATCGACGAAAAGTCCGCCGCGGCGGAACTCGGGGCCATCGCGGCGAAGCGTTTTGCGACCCTGCGCAGGGAGGCGCGGCAGGCCTGGGCGGATGTGCTCGGCCGCGTGGATGTGAAAGGCAGCACGTTGGAACAGCGTAAACTCTTCTATACCAGCCTGTACCGCGTATATCTGAGTCCCTTCGACGTGACCTTCGGCGGCCGGTACCGCGGCACGGACGACCTGGTGCGCGACGCGGAGGGCTGGACCTTCCTGAGCGGCTGGAGCATGTGGGACACCTACCGGGCCAAATTCCCGCTCCTGGTCCTGCTCGACCCGGCCGCCTCCCGCGACATCTGCCGTTCGCTGGTCAGTCTCTACCAGACCGGGAAACGTAACTGGGCCACCTTCCATGAGCCCGCGCCGACCGTGCGCACGGAACACAGCCAGATCACCCTCCTGGATGCCTGGGTCAAGGGAATCCGCGGCTTCGACCTGGCCGCCGCCTTCCCGGGGATGGAGGCCGAGGCGGAGGAGGGCCGCAAGCCGGGTGCCCGGAACGGCCTCACCCGCAACGCCCCCGACCAGAAGATGGAGACCATCTACGACCTCTGGGCCATGGGGCGCATCGCCGCCATCCTCGGCCGCAGCGCCGAGGCGCTCAAATACGGCGCCGAGGCGGAAAGTTTCTTCGAGGAGACCTGGAAGAAGGAATTCATGACCATTACCGACCAGTTCGACCGCATGCGGGGCAACGGCATGTACCAGGGCACCCGCTGGCAGTACCGCTGGGCCATGCCCGTTTTCGCCGACAAGATGAAGGAATGGGTCGGGGAGGAGGTCCTCGCCGACCAGTTGAGCGAGTTTTTCGCCCGCCATCTCTTCAACCAGGGCAATGAGCCGGATATCCAGACGCCTTTCATGTTCAATCTCTTCGGCCATCCGGAGCGCACGGACTCGCTGGTGCATGCCCTCCTGACCGACGAGGGGATGATCCACCGCTACGGCGGCAATGCCGAATATCCCGAGCCCTTCGTGGGACGGGCCTTCCGCGACCGTCTCGACGGTTATGCGCCCGAGATGGACGAGGACGACGGCACCATGAGCGCCTGGTACATCTTCTCCCAGATGGGGCTTTATCCGGTGTGCCTGGGTACGGACCGTTACGAACTTTTCACGCCGCTTTTCGACAGGATCGTCCTCCATCTTCCCGGCGGTGACGTGACCATCCAGCGCCGTTGTCCGCCCGCTTCGGCGGGGGCCGTGGAGGTGGATGGGGAGCGCCTGGATGGATTCTCCATCACGCACGCGCGACTGACCGGGGCGAAGAAAATTGTGTACGTGCAACAAAAATAAGGTATAAAACGTTCATAATTGAAAAAAATCGCGTATATTTGACCTTTGCAAACTGTGTCAATACGCATGAGACGGACTCTGAAAAGTTTAGTTGCCGTATGTCTTCTTTCCTGGGCCTGCCTTCCGGCCTTCGCCTCGTCTGATCCGGTGGATCAGGTGAGCACCCTGGTCGGTACGCTTTCCAAGCCCAGCCTCTCCAATGGCAATACCTACCCGGCCGTAGCCCGCCCCTGGGGAACTCACTTCTGGACGCCCCAGACCAGCGCCAACAATGATACCTGGACGTATGTCTATACCGCCGATAAGATCCGCGGTATCAAGATGATCCACCAGCCGAGCCCCTGGATCGGGGACTATGGCCAGTTCAGCATCATGCCCGTCGCAAACGGCGACGCTTACGACGAGAACGGACGGGCGAGCTGGTTCTCCCACAAGGCCGAGACGGCCACCCCGTATTTCTACAGCGTCTATCTGGCCGAGCACGATACGTTCCTGGAGATGACCCCGACCGAACGGGCCGCCGCTTTCCGTATCACCTATCCGGAACGGGAGCAGTCCTATCTGGTGGTGGACGGTTTCGACGGCGGGTCCGGCATCCGCATCGAAGGCAATCGCATCTACGGCGTGAGCTTGAAGAACCGCGGCGGCGTGGCCCCCGGCTTCCAACTCTGGTTCGTGGTGGAGAGCGATACCCCCTTCGAGAGCGCCGAAGTGTTTGCTCCGAGGGCGGACCAGGCCATCGCCCGGGTCGGTTTCAAGACCGCCCGCGGCCAGCAGGTCGGCCTTCGCGTGGCGGCTTCCTTCGTGAGCGAGGAACAGGCCGTCGAGAATCTGAAGGAACTGGGTGACAGGGATTTCGATACGATCAAGGCGGAAGGCCGCCGCGTCTGGAACGAGACCCTCGGCCGCATCGCCGTCGAAGGCGGCACGGCCGAAGAACAGCGCACCTTCTACTCCTGCCTCTACCGCAGCGTCCTCTTCCCGCGCGACCTTTCCGAGGTGACGCCCGACGGCCGCCGCGTCCATCGCAGCCCCCACGACGGGCAGATCCACGAGGGCTATTTCTTTACCGACACCGGCTTCTGGGATACTTTCCGCAGTCTTTTCGCCCTGCTGGACCTCGTTTGGCCCGAGCAGGCCGTCAAGGTGCAGGAGGGACTGGTGAACCATTATCTCGAAAGCGGTTTCCTGCCGGAATGGGCGAGTCCCGGCCACCGCGGCTGCATGGTGGGCAACAACAGCGCCTCCGTGGTCGCGGAAGCCTATATCAAGGGGCTGCGCGGCTATGACATCGAGACCCTGTGGGAGGCCCTGAAACATGGCGCCCATGCGGTCCATCCGGAGGTTTCCTCCACCGGCCGGATCGGCTGGGAGGCCTACGACCGCCTCGGCTATGTTCCCTGCGATGTCGGCATCAACGAGAGTGCCGCCCGCAGCCTGGAATATGCCTACAACGACTGGTGCATCTGGCGCCTGGGCCGGGAACTGGGCAAGGACGAGGCCGAAATCGCCCCCTATGCCGCCGCCTGCCAGAATTACCGCAAACTCTACCGCGCCTCCGAGGGCCTGATGAGCGGCCGCAAGGCCGACGGCTCCTGGCCGGAGCCTTTCAACCCCTTCAAGTGGGGCGGCGATTTTACCGAGGGCAATGCCTTCCAGTACACCTGGTCCGTTTTCCACGATCCGGTCGGCCTGGCTTCCCTGATGGGAGGCGAGGAGGCCTTCGGCAAGGCCCTGGACCATGTTTTCGAGGTCCCTCCCATCTACGACGACTCCTACTACGGCACCACCATCCATGAAATCCGGGAGATGCAGATCATGAATACCGGCAACTATGCCCATGGCAACCAGCCGGTCCAGCACATGCTCTATCTCTATGACTGGTGCGGCCAGCCCTGGAAGGCCCAGGCCCGTATCCGTGAGGTGATGCGCCGGTTCTACAAGGCCGGCCCCGACGGCTATTGCGGTGACGAGGACAACGGCCAGACTTCCGCCTGGTACGTGTTCTCGGCCCTGGGCTTCTATCCGGTCAATCCCGCCTCCGGCCAGTATGCCCTGGGCTCCCCGCTCTTCGAAAAGGCCACGGTGAACCTGCCCTCCGGCAAGCAGATCCGCATCGACGCCCGGGACAACGGTCCCGAAAACGTCTATGTCGCCCGCCTGTCGGTCAACGGCCGTAAGTATTCCCGTAATTACTTGACCCACGAGCAGTTGACTCGCGGTGCCAAACTTCGTTTCAAGATGTCTTCCACGCCGGACGAGCGCCGCGGCACCGCCCCGGAAGACGCTCCCTATTCCTTCAGCAATCAATAACACAAGCGATATCCAAGTATGAAACTGCCTAAATCAGCCTTGTCATTGATCGTGATGTTTCTGCTGGGCGCCCTGCCGGTCTTCGGCCAGAGCGTCTCGCTGAGCGGAACGGTCATCGACAGCAAAGGCGAGCCCATCCCCGGCGTCGTCCTTCTCGGCCCTGGCAATGCAAACGCCATCACCGATATCGACGGCAAGTTCTCTCTCACCGTCCCTCAAGGCGCTGAAGTGGAGGTTTCCTGCCTCGGTTACCAGTCCTATTCTTTCAAGGCTGGTTCCCGGGCCAAGATGACCATCACCCTTGAAGAGGACAGTCAGGCTCTTGAGGAATCCGTCGTCATCGGCTACGGTACCCAAAAGAAAGCGGTCATTACCGGATCGGTGACCAACATTACCAGCAAGACCATTTTGACCACGACGTCAAACGACCTGGTCAACAAACTGCAGGGTAAGGTCTCCGGTCTGAACATCCGTCGCAACACGGATACCCCGGGTGCGTACGATAGCAACATCAACATCCGTGGCTTCGGTACCCCGCTCTACATCATCGACGGTATCAACCGTGACGGGACCGATTTCAACAAACTCAATTCCGAGGATATCGAGAGCATCACGGTCCTGAAGGACGCCTCCGCGGCCATCTACGGCCTCAATGCCGGTAACGGCGTCATCATCGTCACGACCCGTTCGGGTAGCAACCACGGCCTGGCGCGTTTCCAGTTCAATGCCAACATCGGCTTTTCCTCCCCGACCGACCGGGTCCGGATGGCCGACGGCTACGAGTATTACTGGCTCCGCAACGCGGCGAATATCAACGCCGGTGACGAGCAGTACATCTCGCCGGTGGAACTGGAGGCCTGGCGCACCGGCGTCGATACCATCGGCGCCGACGGAACCGTCAACCGCCACGTCTCGACGAACTGGTACGACGCTACCTGCAAGCCCTTCTCCGTCCGTCAGGAGTATTCCCTGAGCGCCGACGGCGGCGTCAAGGCGGTCAAGTACTACTTCAATGTCAACTACTCCACCGACAACGGTCTGCTCCGCTCGGGCGACATTAACTACAACAAATGGAGTTTCCGTACGGTGGTGACGGCGGACCTGGCGCGTGACCTCCAGCTCCAGGCCAACGTCTCCGGTTACATGGACGACCGCTGGGATCCGGCCGCCGACATGTTCAACGTGTTCCGCGGTACCATCTGCTCCCTGCCGACCAAGCCGGTCTATGCCACCCTGGACGTCGCTCCCTACAACGCCTGGCCGTACTACAACGGCGTCAAGGACGGTCAGTCCTACAACCCTGTGGCCCAGTCCTATGTGTCCGAAGGCGGTTACCACCACTACATCAACAACGCCGTCCAGTCCGTCTTTACCCTGACCTACAAGCCCGCCTGGCTGGAAGGCCTGGAGTTTAAGGGCGTTGTCTCCTTCGACAAGCGTTTCGCCCAGACCAAGATCCTGCGCCGCAACTGGAAGATGTACAACTACAATGTCGTCACCGGAACCGTCGCGGACGAGGACTGGAACCCGAATGTCCAGATCAAGAACAACGACGACTACCGCCACTACTACAACTACCTGGCACAGATTAACTTCAACCGCGAGTTCGGCAAGCACCACATCGGCGCGTCGGCCATCTTCGAGGCCTTTGTCTATAACCGGAACTGGACCGATATCAACAAGTACTTCGATTTCTTCACCACGGACCAGATCGACTATGCCGGCGACAAGGACGCATCGTCCAGCGGTAACGAAGACCACCAGCGCCGCGTCGGCTTCATCGGCCGTCTCAATTACGACTACGCCGGCAAGTACCTCCTGGAGGCCGCTGTCCGCCGCGACGGCAGTTACCGCTACCATCCGGATGTCCGCTGGGGTACCTTCCCGGTGTTCTCCGGCGGTTGGCGTATTTCCGAGGAGAAGTTCCTCAAGGACAAGGTCAAATGGTTGAGCAACCTCAAACTCCGCGCCTCCTGGGGTATCCTTGGTGAGGATGCGGGTGACGCTTTCCAGTTCATCGAGGGCTACGGCCTCAGCCATGGCGCCGGCGGATGGTGGGAGTACAACCCCGCCGCCATCTCTTATGGCGTCACCTTCCCTGCCCTGACCAATTCTACGCTTTCCTGGCTGAAGTCCTACCTCTTCGACGTCGGTCTGGATCTCGGTCTGTTCAACAACCAGCTCTCCCTGAGTTTTGACTTCTTCCAGAAGGACAAGACCGGCCTCCTGGCCCGGAAGAGTTCCGAACTCCCCAACACCTATGGCGCTTCGCTCCCGCAGGAGAACCTCAACTCCAACCGCACCCTCGGTGTGGAATTCTCCTTCGAATGGAAGAGCCGTATCGGGGAATTCTTCTACTCGGTTTCCGGAAATACCACCTTCGGCCGTACGATGAATATGTACGTCGAGCGCGGCCCCTACAACAGCTCCTGGGACCGTTACCGCAGCGGCAACGACTATCGTTGGACAGGCATGGGCTGGGTGTACAACCTGATCGGCCAGTTCCAGCCGGGCGAGACGGATCCGTATGAACACATCTACGACCCGGATACGCCGGTCTATAGCGGCGTGGTCGGCAACCGCTACATCGAACCGGGCGACTGGATCTTCGAGGATGTCAACGGCGACGGCCGCATCACCGGCGACGACTACCGCCCCATCACCTTCAGCCCCAGTTCCCAGCCGATCCTGAACTACGGTCTGACGCTGTCCGGCAACTGGCGCGGCCTGGATTTCAACATCCTCTTCCAGGGTGCCGCCGGCTTTAGCGCCTACTACAGCGGCCCGTATGCCGAACCCTTCTGGCTCGGTGCCAACGTCCCTGCCTACATGATGGACTCCTGGCACCATGAGGATATCTTCGATTCCAACAGCCCCTGGGTCCCCGGTACCTTCCCGGCCATCCGTACGGGCGATAAAGCCCCTTACACCAACGCCCCGAGCAGTTTCACCTATAAGAACTGCGCCTATGTCCGTCTGAAGAACATCGAGTTGGGCTACACCTTCAACCAGCGCTTCCTCAAGAAAGCGCATATCGACAAGTTGCGCCTCTTCGTGAGCGCCAACAACGTCGTCACCATCTGCGACAAGTACATCAAGGCCTTCGATCCGGAGAAAGTCGCCGGACAGCAGAGCCTCGGATGGAACTATCCGCTGATGATGACCGTCAATACCGGTATTAACCTTAACTTCTAGGAGAATGGCTATGAAAAAGATATCAGTAATCATCGTTCTTATGGCCTTGCTGGCCGCCCCGGCCTGCAACCGTTTCCTGGATGTACAGCCGACCAACAAAGTCTCGGCCGAAGCCATCGTTTCGACGCCGGCCGGTATCCAGGCCTTCCTGGCCAATCTGTATTACCGGATGCCGATCGAGGGATTCGACTTCACGGTTGAGAGCCACCCCTGCCCCGACCAGGGCTATGCCGACGGTTTCCATTTCAACGACGGCGCCCCGAACAACAGCGGCCGTTACAGCTGGGTGCTGACCGACGACTGCATGGGGTCGGAACTCTGCGAGATCCCCGGCGGCAACTGTTTTGAGTACTGGGGTACCGCTTTTGCCACCCTGCACGATGTCAATTCCTTCAACGCCCTGATCCCTACCTTCGAATCCGTCGATGATGATACGAAGAAGGAACTGCAGGGCCAGGTCTGGTTCATCCGCGGCCAGTTGTACCTGGCGATGGCCCGCCGCTACGGCGGACTGCCCATCATCGAGACCGTCGAGGATTACAAAGGCGATCCCGCCAAACTCAGGATCCCGCGCAGCACGGAAGTCGAGACCTGGGATTATGTCATCGACTGCTTCGACAAAGCGTCCAAAATGCTCTCTGAGGTGGACAATGGCTTCCACACGATGGCGACCAAGTGGACGGCCCTGGCCTATAAGTCCCGCGCCGCCCTCCATGCCGCTTCCCTGGCCAAATATTGGGACAGGGCCGAGTTCTCCAGTTCCTATGATGCCGTTTCCAAAAAACTCGTCGGCGGCTTCACGGAGGAAGATCAGACGCGTTGGTACCAGGCCTGCCTGGACGCCAGCGAGGATTTGATCAAAAATGGAGGATTCTCCCTCTATATGCCCAATCCCTCCTCGCCCGAGGAGGCCACGGAGAACTACATCCATCTCTTCCAGCGGCCCGAGGATGCCCTGTGCGAGTCCATTTTCGTGCGCGGCTTCAACAAGAAGGGCCGCAAGTACGGGACCAACCAGGATGTCTGGGGACAGCCGGCGCAGACCGGCGGCGCCTGGCCGCATCCGGGCCGTATGAACCCGACCCTGGCATTTGTCGAGAACTTCGAGTCCTATGACAATCCGGGCCACAGCACTTTCCTTTCGACCTACGTCGGGGACAACGGCGACCATGACGGTTACAAGGCCAGCCGCGTGTACCACAAGTTCGCCGATCCGCTGGAAATGTTCGTGGGCATGGATGCGAGGCTTTCCGCCATCACCATCCTTCCTTTCTCGGAGTGGCGCAATACCACGATCGTTATCCAGGCCGGCGTCATCGACATGAACGGTGAAATCCATAATAATGTCACCGGAGACATGGCGGCGCAGTACAAGGGCTGGGACGGCGAAATCCACTACCAGTTCGGCGCCCCTAACAACAAGTTCTTCTCCGGATTCTCGAGGAACCTCGGCAACAACACCCGCACCGGTTTCGGCTTCAAGAAATACATGAATCCGGACTTCGTGTCTTCCGGATCCGTGTGGAACGAGTCCACGACGGACTGGATCGATATCCGTCTGGCCGAAATCATGCTCAACTATGCCGAGGCCCAGGTAGAAAGCGGGCTGGGTGATGCAGGTTTTGCCGAGCAGTGCCTCAATGCAACCCGCCGCCGCGCGGGCCATACGGTCGATATCCCCCTGACGCTGGAGAATCTCCGCCGCGAGCGCCGCGCCGAACTCGGTATGGAAAACGCCCGCAACTGGGACCTGGTCCGCTGGAGAATGTACCACGAGATCTTCGACCGTTACCGTCACACCGCGCTGGAGCCCATTCTCGACCTGCGTGACGGCCGCTTCTTCTTCGTCCGTGCGTACGTCCAGTACACCAACGGTCTTATTTTCGAGAAAAAGCTCTACTACCGCGGTATCCCCGGTACGACGCAGAATGGCCTTATCAAGAACCCTGAGCAATAATGGAAAAGACTATGAAACAGCAATATAAATGGATTCTCATCCTGGGCCTGGCCGTCGCGGTCTCGTCTTGTCTGGGGGACAATTACGAGCAGCCGGACGCCGCGGTCTTCGGCACGGTGACCGACGCAACGACCGGGGAGCGCATCCCGCAGGATATCGGTGATCAAGGTTCGCGCCTTGCCCTCTGGGAGTTGAGCGAGGCCTATCCCAACCCGGACCGCCGGACGCTCCTGTTCAAGACGGACGGCTCGTACCGGAACAACAACTTCTTCTCCGGCCACTACAAAGTCAAGTTCAACGAAACCAACTTCAATCCCGCAACGGTCACGCTTAAGGGCCCTTCCGGTGATATTCCCGTCGTTCAGGACTACGATAATGAAGGCAATGAAATCGGGCTGAAGGCCGAGTTCGACGTGAACGGCCCGACCCAACTCGATTTCACGGCGGAGCCCTGGTGCCGGGTCACGGTCAAGGATATTGTTTTCGACGAGGTGAAACAGCGCGTCGTGGCGCAGTTCGAGGTGGAGTGCACATCCAATGACAAACTCAAGGAAATCGGTATCTTCTGCGACCGCTCGCCGCACGTTTCCTACAGCATCAACGGCTGGGGTGACGCGGATGTCAAGAGTAAGAAGATCGACCGGGTTCTTTATGAGCCGGAACTCTTTACCCTGAAAATGCCCTTGACGATGTTCGAGAAGAAGGATTCCGACAAGGACTACTGGATCCGGGTTGGTGCCCATTCGGATGCGGAAGACGCCCGCTGGAACTTTGCCCCGGCCGTCAAACTCCATCTCAGCACGAAGGAGATTCCGTCCCGTAAACTCGGTATCCGCTGGGATCTCTTCGACGGCTGCGACGACGAAGGGAACCAGGATGCCGCCAAGTTCGCGGTCTATAAAGCCATGTGGGAAAAAGGTCAGCACCGCACTATGCCTCTGCTCTATTTCGATACCAAGGACTTTAAGAGCGGAACCGGTGCGTGGGTAGCTGTTTCCAATCCGATTCCTGACGGTCAGACTTATCCTGCGGAGCCCGTACTTTTCATTTCTCCGGGATATAGCAATCCTATTGAGCCGGCATTTGACGCCAGCGCTATTCCCGAAGTGGGCCTCCATATGCTTTTGACCCTGTATGTGTCCGATGCGACCCACTTCGAGCGGGACGCCCATGGGCAGATTGAAATCGGTTCCGCCGCTACTTCGGATGAGGATGAAGCTGCCTGGATTTTTGGTCAGTTTGAACTGCACAACGGTTGGCAGACCCTTGACCTGGCTCTTCCTGAGGCCAATAAGTTGGGCGATTTCTATACGGGCGCCATTAACTGGTTCCGTTTCTATCACGGCCATGAGTTGATTGGCAACACGACGGTCAAGTTCGACGAAATCCGTTTCTACTACAAGACCATCATCGAGTCCTGTGAGAGCACGGACGGCTGGCATTCCCCGCGTCCGCTGCTGCTGGACGAGGTCGATATCAAGGAAGGCGAGGGCGCTGTAGCAACCACCAACGCGTCCAACCGTCTTGAGCTCTGGAAAGGGTGGGGCCGCATCTACGTCCCGGCCTCCCTGGCTGCTGGCCACTTCCAGATGTGGCTGAACGTCTCCGACGCGGCAAAACTGAATGCCTCAAACACCACCGTGACGTTCTCCTCGTCCGGCAATGCCGACGCGGACGCCCTCAAGTGGACCCTTCCGACCAACCTCCAGGACGGCTGGAACCTTGTGGATCTCAAGATATCCGATGCCACGAAGGCTGGAACGATCGACCTCAAGAACGGCACATACTTCCGTCTCTATTCCGACGTAGCCGCAGAAGAAGGTTCCATTACAGTCAAGGTGGACCGCCTGCGCTTCTACAACGAAGGCGTGGATGTCGCCTTGATGGATGTCCTGCCCGATTAATTTGATAAACCATAATTATTATTCATTAAAACGTATTCATTATGAAAAAGTTTTTAGTAACGGTCCTTGCAGCCGTCGCCGTCTGGGCGGGCTGTACGAAACCTGAAACTGCCGATGTGAAAGT
Organism: uncultured Bacteroidales bacterium; assembly: GCA_946402945.1. GTDB lineage: Bacteria > Bacteroidota > Bacteroidia > Bacteroidales > UBA932 > Cryptobacteroides. The sequence goes on from CAMIYB010000019.1 coordinate 18,758, forward strand.
GCGGTCACTCCAGATGACCAGCGGTACCGCGACAGTTCAGGTCGGTCAGACCACCAAACTCGCCGTCATCGTGGCGCCGAGTGATGCTACGAACAAAGGCGTAAACTGGTCTTCCAGCAATGAGGCGGTCGCCACCGTCGATGCGGACGGCGTCGTGACGGGCGTTGCGAGCGGTAACGCCACCATTACCGCTACTGCAAAGGACGGCAGCGGTGTCAAGGCTAGCTGCACTGTAACCGTGGAAGGTGGCGGCGAAGGACCGGGCGAAATCAAGGTGACCGGCATTACCCTCACCGAGGTTGGTGTCCTGGAAATGGCCCTTGGTTCCGAGACGGCGATCGAGGCAGTCATTGAGCCGGATAACGCCACCAACAAGGAAGTGGAATGGGTATTCTCCAATCCTTCCGTTGCCGAATATTCCGGCGGAAAGATTATCGCGAAAGAGTCCGGAACGACAGAACTCGTTGTTAAGGCCAAGGATGGGAGTAACGTCGAGAGCGACAAGTTGATCATTACGGTCCTGTCGATCAAGTCGATGTTTGTAAAATACCCTCACAGTCTGCTCCGTACGGGAGGATCGCTCCAACAGAAGGCCTGGTACGGATCCGTGGATGATTATCCGAACAGGGATCCTCGCAACGGTATTGTCAACGGTTTGATCTGGACTTCGGAGACTCCCGCCGTCGCCACCATAGATGACGCTGGTCTTATCACTGCGGTCTCCGCCGGCAAGGCTCGGATGACAGTAAAGGATGTCGCCGGTTCTTCCGTGAGCTTCGATGTTCTTGTCGAGGATGCGACGGAGCACGAGTATGACGATTATCTGCCGGGCATCCCTCTCATTGACTGCCATGACGGAACGCTTGCTAGCAATTGGAAAGCCAACACCAAGAATGGGGAAGGTTATTCCCTCAAGGAAGGATACGTTCCCGGAACGCAGTGCATGGGCGCCACTATCAATGGTTACAAGATTGCCGAGGTGTTCCTGAAGGACTATATCGATGTCAGCAAGATTAATAACCCGGCCCTCTTCCTCCGTGTCTATATTGACGATCCTTCCAAGATGACCACGGTCGTCCGGGGAGGGGAACCGTATGTTGAAATTCGCAGTACAGATGAACTTGGCGTCTATCAAGAGACGGAAAGCAAGTTCAGCTGGAATCTGAAGGATATCTTTACCAATATGGACGGGGCTTCCGAGAGCGCAAAGCAGACGCTTGTCGCGGGATGGAACAACATCGTTCTTCCGTTCGATATGGGTACTGGACGGGTCGCGGACAAGACGGGAATCACCTATTTCCGTATCTATCAAATGCATGGCCAGCCCTCATACAATGAGGTTGAGTGGCGTTTCGACCAGATTCGTGTCATCGACTGGACTGAACTGGAAAACTGCGACAATTTCGCCATGTGGCGTGATTGGCCCGCCCAGGAGAACCAGTACAGCTATTTCCATGATACGGAAGGTCAGGCCGAGGGCACCGGTTGCGTCGCTACGGTCAACCATCTGTTCACGAGTGTTTCCTGCTTCCGTCTGGAAATGTGGCCCGGTCTCGAACGCGCCATCCCGGCCATGCTCAATCTCGAAGAACTCAAACTCCAGTACAAGTTCTACGTCGAGGATGAAGATGACGTCGAGTGGTTCAAGAACAGGGTCCATGTGCGGGTCGAACTCGGAAATGCGGGATTTACGCACGAGGATTTCAAACCGGACGCTCAAGCCATTGAGATGTCCGTCGGTGCGACGACATCCTCACCGCTCAATATCACGAGCGGATGGAACACGATGACGCTCAACTTCTCGGATTTCATGAGCGACATCCATGAAGGATTTGATGTCCATAAACTTGGTTATCTTCGCGTTATCTACACGCCGTTGGGGGCCTTGCCTGAAGAGTATGGTTATCGAACCTATAAGATCGACGATTTCCGCATCTTGAAAAAGTAAGTAGGAAATCACCCTTGTTTCACCGGCCCGTTTACGCGGGCCGGTTTTTTCCAGATAAGACGCTTTGCCAATGAAATATAGAATCATCGTTCTTCTTGTCGCGGCCCTGACCCTTTCCTGTACGAAGATCATCCGGGAAACGGTGTACGAATACCTTCCCCAGCCCGATACGGAGGAGCAGGGCGAGGATAAGGACAAGGAAGAGCCGGCAGAACCCGCGCAACCCGGTGAAGTCACCCAGCCGACCTATTCCATCCAGTCTTTCGGGGTACTGCCGACCAACACGCCCGGTGTCAACAAGGTCAAACTCCAGAAGGCCATCGACTGGGCCTCCGATGCCGGCGCCGCGCTCTGGGTCGAGCCCGTAGTGGGCGGTTATCCTGTGGCGAGCGGCATTACCCTCAAGCAGAACGTCTCCCTCGTCGGGGTCCACGGCCCGACAGGGCGCGGTACGGCGGTGACGCCGCAGGGCGCCGCACGGACGCCCACCGGTTCGCTCTTTGTCATTACCGACAATACCCACCCCTTCATCACCGTGGAGTCCGCCACCCAGATCCGGGGCATCCAGTTCTATTACCCCGAGCAGGCCTTCGACAATCCGTCCAAGGTCATCGTCTATCCGCCGACCATCCAGGTGAGCCAGACGCGGGGTGTCCAGGGCGTGACCCTGAGTTGCCTGACCTTCTACGGCGCCACCTTCGCCATGGATTTCCGGGCAAAAGTCGAGTATAATACCAACGGCTCCTATCAGAGCGGGTCCCCCTGCGAACAGATCCTCTTCGAGCACTGCTACGGTTATCCGCTCAGCGGACAGTTTATCGCCGTGAGCAGTTGTTTCGACATCCCGCGCATCCTCCACTGCCACTCCAACCCGGCCGTCATGCGCGAGTTCAAGGGTGACTACAACAAGGATATGCTCGACTACGTGGTGAGCCAGAAGAACTACACCTACTGGATCGAGCACACCGACAATGCCCAGATCATGGATATCTTCACCTACGGTACCTACGGAGGCATCTACCTCGGCCCCTACACCTATGGCCAGCTGACCAATTTCAACTTCGACTGCGTCCATACAGGTGTCTTCAAGGACGGTAACTCCGCGTTCAACCGCGTGTGGGAAGTGGCCCAGGGCTCGATCATCGCCAATGTCCCTTCCGGGAGCGAGGGCATCCATCCCTTCCTGGTCCAGGGCAATGGCCATCTGTCCATCACCAATGTCGATTGCTTCGGCACCGCGGTTCCCCAGCTGACCTCTGTCCGCGAGGCCACGGACTACCTTCGGGTCCAGGGCAGCGCGGCCGTTACGATAACGGGGGTCAACTGCCGCATGCGCAACTATTCGTCCGACAAGCCGATCACCATCGCCAACACGAAGGCCGAGGTGAAATTCGACAGCGGTGTGGATAAGTCCGGCGAGGTATTCAATTTCTGGTACAAAGACGGGAAATATACCTGGGACTACGGAAATGGTAATATAGAAAAATATTAAGAAAGTGTTGAATGGTATGAAAGTGAGATTGTTCCTTTCGCTTCTGGCTACGGCTGCTGTCCTTTCCGCCTGCGGCCAGAAAGTTCCTTCCCCTGTCGACAGTGTCGACACCCATATCGGCGGCGTGGGGGTGCTCCTGCAGCCTACCCGTCCCACCGTGCAACTGCCCAACCAGTTGATCCGCTGGTCTCCGCTCCGGGCCGACCTGCTGGACGACCAGGTGGCGGACTATCCGCTTACCCTCACCTCGCACCGGCAGCAGAGCGTTTTCGGTTTCCTGCCGCTGCCCTCCGAGGCCGCGGAAGGCTCCTGGTGGACAATCCGCCAGGTCTATGATGACGAAAAAACGACCCCCTACGCCTATTCAGCCCGGCTGGACGGCTGCAGCATCCGCTTCACCACCGCGCCCCGCACCGGCATCGCCGAGGTGACCTTCGACGGGGACGGCGGCCTGCTGCGCTTCAATATCCTGCAGGGCGGGGAAGGTGACTGGGCGCTTGGAGAAGACGGCGCCCTGCGTGGCGAGGAATCGTTCAGCGGCATCCGGGTCTTTACCTATGTGTCCTTCGATCAGCCCGTCATTGTGGTTGGCAGCACCCCGTCCGGCCGCAATATCCTGCTTCGCACCGACGCGAAGACCATCCGCGTCCGCTACGCCATCTCGTACATCGACACGGCCCAGGCGCGGGTCAACCAGGAGAAGGAAATCCCCGGCTGGGACATCGACAAGGTATGCCGGGATGCCCGTACGGCCTGGGAAAAGGCCCTGGGACAGATTCAGGTCAAGGGCGGTACGCCCGAGCAGCGCCGGCTGTTCTACACCAGCCTCTGGCGCTGTCGCGAGCGCATGGTGGATATCAGTGAATATGGCCGCTACTACAGCGCCTTCGACCACCAGGTCCATGAGAGCGACCTGCCCTTCTACACCGATAACTGGCTGTGGGACACGCATGTATGCCTCGAACCGCTCATCACCATCCTCGACCCGAAGATGGAGGAGGACAAACTCCGCTCTTACGTGGATATGTACAGCCAGTGCGGCGTGGTCCCGTCCTTCGCGGTCATCTGGGGCGACTGGGCGGCCATGACCGGCAACTATGCCGCCGTCTGGATGGCGGATTCCCGCGCCAAAGGCCTGCAGTTCGACCTGGAGACCGGTTACCAGGGCGTGCGGGAGAACTCCCTGCAGGAGACCCTGCTGCCGTGGCGCAACGGCCCGCGCTGTCCGCTGGACGACTTCTACGACGAGCATGGCTGGTATCCGGCCCTCCATCCGGGTGAGGCCGAGACCGAGCCGATGGTGAGCCTGCCTTGGGAGCGCCGCCAGGCCGTGGCCCTGTCCACCGCCTTCTCCTATGCCGACTGGGCGGCCGCCCAACTGGCCCGCGAACTCGGCAAGACCGAAGACGAGGCCCTGTTCCTGCGCCGTGCCGCCTTCTACCGCAATGTCTATCGTCCCGACAAGGGCCTGTTCTGGCCCAAGGACAAGGACGGACAGTGGATCGAAGGCGTGGACCCGCGCTACATGGACCGCGCCTACTTCACCGAAAACAACGCCTACACCTTCCAGTGGGATGTCAAGCATGACTTCGAGGGACTTTTCGCCCTCATGGGCGGCCGCGCCGAGGCCGAGAAGAAACTCGACGACCTCTTCCGCATTCCGCTGTCGATGGCCAAGTTCGATTTCTTCAAGATCCTTCCCGACGCCACCGGCATGGTGGGACAGTTCGCCATGGGCAACGAGCCCAGTTTCCACATTCCCTATCTGTACAACTATCTGGGAAGCCCTTGGAAGACGCAGAAGCGCATCCATCACCTGGTGGACAACCTCTTCGCGGCGACCGTGAGCGGCATCCCGGGTGACGAGGACGGCGGCGGCATGAGTTCCTTCCTGGTATTCTCGATGATGGGCTTCTTCCCGGTGACCCCGGGCATCCCGGTCTATGTCATCGGCAGTCCCTTCTTCGAGGAGGCCAGCATCGCGCTTCCAAGCGGTAAACACTTCACCGTCAGGGCGAAAGACTACTCCGAAGACAACAAGTACATCCGCAGCGCCAAGCTGAACGGCAAGCCGCTCGACCGTTCCTGGTTTACCCACGAGGAACTTTTGGCCGGCGGCGTGCTCGAACTTCAGATGGACACCGAACCCAACAAGGACTGGGGCAAGGATAATCTCCCCCCGTCCAACATCAACTACCGCGGCCTATAAGAAATATCGGGCAGCCTCATTATTTCCTTTTGCGCTTGTCGCGGGCTTTTTGGGCACGCGCGGCGCCGCTTTTGAGGTAGCGGGCCCATTGGTCCGGGCGGAAGAAACGCTCGTAACTGCGGTCGATGCGCTCGGCCCACTTGTCGCTCACGGCGACATAGAGGTCCGGGCTTTCTACCTTGGCCTTCTGCAGGTCCTTAATCTCGGCTTCCAGCGCGGCCAGGTCGTGCTGGAGGGTGGAATCGACATAAAACACCTGGGCCGGATCGAGTTTCAGGAGTTCCTCCAGGCGGTTGGCCTCGGCGGCGGCCCGCTCTTCGACCGTAAGGGGCTTGGCCGGCTGCTGGGACTGGGCGGAAGCGGCTCCGAGCGAGAGAAAAACGGCTGCTATGGTCAAAATCGTGTGTTTCATACCGAAAAAATTCATAGATTTGTAATCTCAAAGGACAAAAGTACATAAATATGAACGGAAAAACAATAATCGGCGGACTTGTTGTCGCGGCGGGGCTCCTGCTCGGCGCGCAGCCTTCCGACGCCTGCACCAATGTCATCATTACCCCCGGCGCCAGCGCCGACGGGTCCGTGCTCGTCTCTTATGCCGCCGATTCACACTGGCTTTTCGGAGAACTCTATTACGCCCCCGCCGCCGACTGGAAGGAGGGGAGTAAGCGTAGGATATATGATTGGGATTCAGGTCGTTACCTGGGAGAAATCGACCAGGTCCCCCACACCTACCAGCGGGTCGGCAACATGAATGAGCACCAACTCATCATCGGCGAGACTACCTTCGGCGGGCGTCATGAGCTCGTGGATAAGCACGGCGGTATCGACTACGGCAGCCTTATCTATATTGCCCTGGAGCGCTGCAAGACGGCCCGCGAGGCCATTCAGTGCATGACCGGTCTGGCCAATGAGTATGGCTATGCCTCTGAAGGCGAGACCTTTACCATTGCCGACAAGAACGAGGTCTGGATCATGGAGATGGTCGGCAAAGGCATGATCATGAAGAATGGCCGCAACCGCAACAAGGGTGTCGTGTGGGTCGCCCGCAGGGTGCCTGACGGCTACATCTGCGCCCATGCCAACCAGGCCCGCATCCGCACCTTCCCCCTGCACGATCCCGACAACTGCCTCTACGCCGAAGATGTCATCTCCTTTGCCCGCAAGCGGGAATGGTTCGACGGTGAGGACGACGAATTCAGTTTCGCCGACACCTACTGCCCCCTCGATTTCGGGGCCATGCGCGGCTGCGAAGCCCGCGTCTGGAGCGCCTTCAACCTGCTGAGCAACGGCTGGTTCAGTTATGAGGACGAAAACGGCCGCATCGTTACCAAAGACGCCTCGGCCTGGCTCGACTATGCCCTGGGACACAATGCCGACAACCGCCTCCCGCTCTTTATCCAACCCGCTAAAAAGATGACGGTCAAGGACATCGCTGATGTCATGCGCGACCACTACGAGGGCACGCCGCTCGACATGACCCAGGACATCGGCGCCGGCGGCAACGCCCTTCCGTACCGCTGGCGGCCCATGGAGTTCGAATTCGACGGCAAGACCTACGTCAACGAGCGGGCCATCGCCACTCAGCAGACGGGTTTCTGGTTCGTCGGCCAGGCCCGCGGCGCCTTCCCCGATGTGATCGGCGGCATCCTCTGGTTTGGCACCGATGATGCCGCAACCTCCTATGTGACACCGATTTACACCAACATCACCAAGGTCCCGAAATGCTTCGAAGAAGGCAATGGCAACATGCTGACCTATTCCCCGACTTCTTCCTTCTGGATCAACAACCGGATCAGCAACGCCTGCTACCGGATGTACAACCAGATGGCGCCTTTCGTCCGCAAGGAAATCGACGCTTTTGAGAGGGATCAGTTGGAAAAGGTCCATCAGGCCGATATCGAGGCCCTGGACCTGTATAAGGCCGCTGCGGAGAAGGCCGTGGCCAAGGCCCAGAAGAAGGGTTACGCCTACGACCCGAAGACCGATACCGGCTCGGACATGAATCCGGTCAAGCGTCACCTGACCGACTATTCGGTGAGCACGGCCCAGGACCAGTTCAAGGCCTGGCGCAAACTGGAGGAAATCCTTCTGGTGAAGTTTATCGACGGCAACGTCAAGCCGCAGAATCCGGACGGCACCTTCGTCCATGGCGAATTCTCCAAGACCCAGCCCGGCAAAATTGACTGGCCCGGCTACACGGACATGTGGAAAGAGGTGGTCGCCACGGAACATGGCGCCATCCTCGAAGTGAAGGAATAGCCCTAACGGCCGTCGCCGAGGGTGCTGCCGGCAATCTTTTCGCCGAACCAGCGGAGGTGGAGGTTCACCACCCAGGGCCAGTAACTCCAGTTGTGGCCGCCGGGGGAGAGGAGGTAGATGTGGCGCAGGCCCATCTCGCGGCAGCGGTCGGTGAATTCGTCGGCGGCGAGGACAAAGGAGCGGTCTTCCGTGCCGCAGGTGATTACCAGCAGTTTATCGGCCCAGTCGGGGCAGCGCGCCTGGAGGCGGTCCAGGCGGTTGACGGCGCACTCGTCGGCGCAGTCTTCCAGTTTCTCCCGCCCCAGGAGCTTGGGAATCAGGAACTTCGAGCCGCCCGTGTAGATGAGGTTCAGCACGCCGCTCATCGACCCGGCGCCGCGGAAGCGTTCCGGTTTATCCAGGAAAATGTTCATGGCGCCGTGGCCGCCCATGGACAGGCCGCTGATGAAGGTCTTGTCGGCGGCCAGGCCGTAATGGCCGTCGATCATCGGCCAGAAATCCTCCCAGAAGAATTTCCGCCACTGCATCGTACCCTCGCCGGCCTGGTCGAAGTACCAGCTTCCGTAGAAGCCGTCCGGCGTGATGATGCGGAAGCCCGTGCGGTCGCTGAGTTCCTGCAGGTCCATGTGTTTCTGCCAGTCGTGATAGTCGCCGCTGTATCCGTGGAGCAGGATCAGGGTCGGCAGGTTTTTCTGTCCCACGACTGCCTGCGGGGTATAGACGAGTACCGTGTCGTTGCAGCCGAGGTGGCGGGATTCGATGACATGGAGATTGAAGGCGCGGACCGGCAGCACGGCGGCCAGCAGCAGCACAAATGGAAGAATAGCGTTTTTCATTGCGGATTAATTTTTACAAAAATAAGAAATAATCTTCAGAATTACTACCGGAATTGCTATCTTTGTCCCGATAGTTTAACAAATGTTAAATTAACGATTTG
>CAMIYB010000020.1 GCA_946402945.1 uncultured Bacteroidales bacterium
CGCCGTCATCGTGCTCCAGGGCCGCTACATCGTCACCCAGGCCCATTCCGGCCTGCTGCTGGTCCATGTGCGCCGCGCCCGCGAGCGCATCCTCTACGAACGCTTCCTCGCCGCGATTTCCGCGACGGGCCACGTGTCCCAGACCGCCTTGTTCCCGGTGCAGGTAAACGTCGGGGTGGAAGCCCGCCTGACTTTCGACGCCCACCACGACCTGCTCAGTTCCCTGGGCTTCGACATCAGCCCTTTCGGCAAGGACACCATCGTCGTGAACGGGGTTCCGGAGGGTTTCTCCTGCGACCCCGCCAGCGTGGAATCGCTCATGGCCGAAGTCCTGCTCGCCCTCGGCGAGGAACATACCTCCCTGCCCGGGATGATGGAATCCGCCATGGCCGGGCGTTTCGCCCGCATGGGGGCCGCCTCCGGTCCGGCGCCGACCTCCCCGGTGGAAGCCCAGCGCCTGGTGGACGCCCTCTTCCGCTGCAGCAACTCCGAATTTACCGAAAAGGGGCAGCGCATCCTGACCCTGCTCCCCCTGGAGGAAATCGATAAAAAATTCTGACATGCCCTATAACGACTACGATACCGATCGCGGCGGCTTCCTGGCCCGTCTGATGCCGAATGTTCCGCCGGTTACGCGCAACCTGCTGGTCATCAATATCATCGTCTTTCTCGCGACCCTCGTCCGGGAGGATTTCATGATCCAGACCTTCGCGCTGTTCTACCCCGCTTCCCAGTTCTTCCGTCCCTGGCAGTTCCTGACCCACATGTTCATGCACGGCGGGTTCTGGCACATCTTCTTCAACATGTACACCCTCTGGCTCTTCGGCAGTGTACTGGAGCGGTCGCTGGGTTCGCGCAAGTTCGTGGTATTCTATTTCTTCGCGGGGCTGGGCGCCGCGGCGCTCCACACCGGCGTGGAATACCTCCAGATCCAGCACTTCCTCGCCGCCGGCAGCCAGGCCGCCGTTTCGCGCATGATGATCACCCCGACCGTCGGCGCCTCGGGGGCCATCTACGGCCTCCTGCTGGGCTACGGTATGCTGTATCCCGACAACATCCTGACCCTTCTCTTTCCGCCCGTCTCGCTGAAAGCCAAGTGGTTCGTGCTGATTTTCGCCGCCATCGAACTGCTCACCGGCATCTTCGCCACCGCGGACGGCGTCGCCCATTTCGCCCATCTGGGCGGCATGCTCTTCGGCGGACTGCTCCTCCTGTGGTGGCGCAAGTCCGGCCGCATCTGGGAGCGGAACAAATGGATCTAAATGCCTGCAACCAGGAAACATAGGGGCCTGTTGGGCTGGATCGCCCGGGTGCTGATGCTCCTGGCGGCCGGAGCGTTGCTGCTCAGTTACCTGTCGGAATTCGTCAATCCCGCCCGGGCCTTCCCGATGGCCGTTCTCGGTCTGCTGCTGGTTCCGCTGGCCCTCCTCAACCTCTTCCTGCTGTGCTGGGCCATCGCCCGCTGGTCACGGGCCGCGCTGATCCCGCTGCTGGCCCTGCTGCCGTCCCTGCTCCTGGCCGGGCGCTATGTCCAGTTTTCCGCACCGGAGCCGCAGGAGGGGAACGGCGTCCGCATCGTCTCCTACAATGTGGGCCGTTTCGCCGCGGCTTCCCGGCGGCTCTCCCTGCGGGACCCGGCCGTCTGCGCCGACTCCGTCATGGCCTTCCTGCGGGCGCAGGACGCCGACATCCTCTGCCTCCAGGAGTTCTACATGAAGGATATGTCGCAGGTACGCAATTACTTCCGGCAGCATTTCCCGGGCTATGAGGTCGAATATTTCCTCTTTCCGACCGACAACGGCTGCTACGGCAACGTGACGCTCAGCCGCCTGCCCCTGTCCGGCAAGGGAAAGATCGATTTCGACCGGAGTTCCAACCTGGCCATCTGGGGCGACTACGGTTTCGGGGACAGGCGCCTGCGCGTGTACAACTGCCATCTGGAAAGTTATAACATCTCCCTGACCCGCATCGCCAAATCCCTGGCCGGCAACTACAAGGAGGCCGTCCGCACGACCGAGGAGAAGATGCGCGCCTCCATCGCCCGGCGGCCCGAGCAGGTGGACAGGGTGCTGGACGACATCGCCGCCTGCCCGCTGGAGTCGGTGGTCATCGGCGATTTCAACGACAACCCCGTTTCCTACACCTACCGGCGCCTGCGGGAGGGCCGCGCGGACTCTTTCGTCGAGGCCGGAAAGGGCTTCGGAGCCACCTACAGGGGGCTTTGGCCGCTGCTGCGCATCGACTACATCCTCCATCCCGCGCAATACCCCGCCCAGCGCCACGAGGTGCTCCGCAAGCGCTATTCCGACCATTTCCCCATCGTTACCGAACTCCTCCTGCCATGAGAAAACCGCTCGACCAGATCTATGCCGAAGCCCTTGCCGTCCTGCGCGAGGGCGGGCTCATCCTCTATCCGACCGACACCGTCTGGGGCATCGGCTGCGACGCCACCAATCCCGACGCCGTGGCGAAGGTCTTCGCCCTGAAGCGGCGGGACGACGCCAAGGCGCTGGTCCTGCTGGCCGACAATCTCGACCGCATCGCCCGCTATGTCCGGGAGATTCCCGATGTGGCCGTGCAGCTGGTGGAGGTCAACGACAGACCGATGACCCTGATCTATCCCGGAGCCATCACCGGCGAGAAAGGGAAGCCCGGCGACCGCCATTTCCTCGCCTGGAACGCCGTGGCGGAAGACGGTTCCGTGGGCATCCGCATCCCGCAGATGGAGTTCTGCCGGCAACTCGTCTATAAACTCGGGCGCCCCATCGTCTCGACCTCGGCCAACCCCTCCGGCGAGCCGACTCCCAGGCGTTTCGCCGACATCGACCCGGTCATCAGCGCCGGGGTCGACTATGTGGTGGAACCCTCCCTGGAGAAGGGTGCGACCGGCGCCGCTTCGCAAATCCTGAAGGTCGGCCTGCGCGGCGAAATCGAGATTATCCGGGGGTAAATTTTGTTTTTCCCGGGGAAATCCATATTTTTGTGTACGAAAACAGTGCTAATAATTAAACAGATGGTTTCCAGAAGATCCTTCCTCAAAGCAGCCGGCGCCGCCACCGCGGCCCTGGCCATCGACCATGTAGCCAGCCCGGCGAAAGCCTTCGCCGCCACCGCACAGAAAATCGCCGGCGCCTCCGACCGGCTCAACGTCGCCTTCATCGGCATCGGCCACCGGGGCAATGAAAACATCAACGCCATCCGCGGCAGCCGCGTCAACCTCAACGTCGTGGCTCTGTGCGACGTGAACATGGGCGCTCCGCACACCCAGCAGGTCATGGGCTACTACCCCGACGCCAAACGCTACCGGGACTTCCGCAAGATGTTCGACGAACTCCACGGCCAGATCGACGCCGTGGTCGTTTCCACGCCGGACTTCTCCCATTTCCCCATCGCCATGCGCGCCATCAAGGAAGGCATCCACGTCTATTGCGAGAAACCCCTCTGCCGCACTTTCCTGGAGAACCAGCTGCTGATCGACGCCGTCAAGGCCCATCCGGGCGTCGTGACCCAGATGGGCAACCAGGGCCACTCCGGCGAGAACTACTTCCAGTTCAAGGCCTGGCAGGAAGCCGGCATCATCAAGGATGTGACCGCCGTCACCGCCCACATGAACTCCGGCCGCCGCTGGCACGTGCTCAACCCCGCCATCCACAAATTCCCCGACGCCGACCCGATGCCCGAGACCATGGACTGGGACGTCTGGCAGATGCATACCCTCCACCACGACTACAGCAAATGGTTCGACGAGGGCAACTGGCGCTGCTGGTACGACTTCGGCATGGGAGCCCTCGGCGACTGGGGCGCCCACATCATGGACACGGTCCACGAGTTCCTCGACCTGGGCCTGCCCTACGAGGTGGAACTGCCCTTCGTGGACGGCCATAACGACTATTTCTTCCCGATGGCCTCCACCATCCGCTTCAAGTTCCCGCGCCGCGGCGACATGCCCGCCTGCACCGTGACCTGGTACGACGGCCTGAAGAACATCCCCGAACTCCCTGCCGGCTACGGCGAGAGCGAGGTCGGCGACGTCCCCACGGTGGCCGGCGGCCAACTCAAGCGGGAGAAACTCAACCCGGGGAAGGAAATCTACACCAACGACCTGATTTTCAAGGGCGCAACGCACAGCGCACCCCTCCACATCGTTCCGGAAGAGTTGGAGAAGCAGATGATCGCCGAGCACAAACTGCCGGAGGTTCCGGCCAGCCCGTCCAACCATTACGAGAACTTCTTCAACGCCTGCCTCGGTAAGGAGAAGGCCCGTTCCCGCTTCGAAATTTCCGCCGTCCTCTGCCAGGTCATGAACCTCGGCGTCATCGCCCAGCGCCTGGGCCACGGCTTCAAGTTCGACCGGGCCACCCGCGAGGTGATCGGCGATCCCTTCGCCAGCGCCCTGCTCGTCGGGCCGGCTCCGCGCAAGGGTTGGGAAGATTATTACAAACTGTAACAATATGAGAAAAAGCATTTTAGTTCTTTCGGTCTGTTTGGCGGCCGCGTGCAGCCAGGGACCGAAATGGGAGTCCCTCTTCAACGGGAAAGACCTCTCCGGCTGGAAGCAGGTCTCCGGCAAGGCCCAGTTCGAAGTCGTGGACGGCTGCATCAGCGCCAAGGCGGTCGATTCCGGCCCCAACTCCTTCCTCGCCACGGAAAAGGAATACGGCGACTTTATCCTCGAGTATGAATTCAAGGTGGACGACGGCTTCAATTCGGGCGTCCAGGTCCGCAGCCATTCCGGCGGCAGCCATGTCTATGGCTACCAGATCGAGATCGATACCAGCCCCGTGCGGCGCTGGACGGGCGGCCTGTACGACGAGGCCCGCCGCTTCTGGCTCTATCCGCTTTCCTTCAACCAGCGCGGCCGTGACGCCTTCGTTCCCGGCCAGTGGAACAAGGGCCGTATCGAGTGCATCGGCACGCGCATCCGCTCCTTTATCAACGGCATCCCCTGCACAGACCTCGTTGACAACGTCGATGCGAGCGGCTTCATCGCCCTGCAGGCCCACACGATGGGCCCGAACGACCTCGACAAGGGCGTACAGTTCAAGAATATCCGCATCTGCACGAAAGAACCGGCCAGACACCTGATGCCGGAAGAAGGCATCCACCAGGTCAACGCCATCGACAACACGCTGAGCGACAAGCAGAAAGCCGAGGGCTGGCGGCTCCTTTGGGACGGAAAGACCACCGAGGGCTGGCGCAGCGCCAAGGCGGCCGGTTTCCCCGAGCGGGGCTGGCGCATCGAGAACGGCATGCTGATCGTGGAGGAGAACGACGGGACCGAGTCCACCAACGGCGGCGACATCATCACCGTGGACCAGTACGAAAACTTCTGGCTCAGCGTGGATTTCTTCATCACACCGGGCGCCAACAGCGGTATCAAATATTTCGTCCGTCCCGACCTGTATGAGTCCGCCGGCTCGGCCATCGGCTGCGAGTACCAGATCCTCGACGACACCCGTCACCCCGACGCAAAACTCGGCGTGGCCGGCAACCGCACCCTGGCCTCCCTCTACGACCTCATCCGCGCCGACAAGGCGGAAGGATGGTTCCGCATGGGCCAGTGGAACAACGCCCTTATCAAGGTCGAAGGCAATCACGTCGAGCACTGGCTCAACGGCTACAAGGTGCTCTCCTACGAGCGTAACAACCAGATGTTCAACGCCCTCGTCGCTTACAGCAAATACAAGGACTGGAAGGATTTCGGTAACCACCGCACGGGCCACATCCTCCTGCAGGACCACGGCAACGAGGTCCGTTACAAGAACATCCTCATCCGCGAACTGCCCGCCTGCGAGTAGTTTCCCGGCAGCAAAAAAAGAGACGGCCCGTTCCATCAGAGCGGGCCGCCTTTTTTGTATGCCGGAAGATTATTTCTTCTCGGCAGCCTTCTTCTCGCGGGAGATGGTCGCATCGTACATAATCGGCGTACCGATCATGATGGAAGCGTAGGTACCGATGATGATACCGAGGCAGAGTGCGACGGACAGACCGCGGATGCTTTCACCGCCGAAGAAGGCGATGGCGAGCATCGGGAGGAGGGTGGACACGGACGTGTTGACCGTACGGGTGAGGGTGGCATTGAGAGCCGTATTCACGGTCTCGCGGAAGTCGTCCTTCGGGTGCAGGCCGCGCTGCTCACGGATACGGTCGAAGATAACCACGTTATCGTTGATGGCGTAACCGATGATGGTCAGGATGGCCGCGATAAAGGTCTGGTCCACATCCAGGTTGAACGGCAGGATGCCGGAGAACAAGGAGAAGAAACCGATGACGATGATGGCGGTATGGGCCAGGGAGACCACGCCGCCCAGACCCCAGGTCCAGCCCCGGAAGCGGAAGGCGATGTAGGCGAAGATCACCAGCAGGGCGATGATGACGGCGATGATGGCATCGCGTTTCATGTCGTTGGCGATGGTCGGACCCACCTTGTCGGAGGAGATGATACCGTTGGGGTTGTCGAGGGTCGAGACAAAGTCGGACAGTTGCATGTCAGCCTGGGTGAAGAAGCCCTTGAGGGCGTCGAAGAGCATCTGCTCGACTTCGGCGTCCACCTCGCTGGATTCGTCGTTGACCTTGTAGGTGGTGGTGATCTTCATCTGGGTCGGACCACCGAACTGCTTGACCTCGACGGAGGAGTTGTCCGTGGTGAACACATCCTCGACGGCGGCGCGGACGGCCTCGGCGGTCTGCGGCTGGTCGAAGCGGACGACGTAGGTACGGCCGCCCTGGAAGTCCACACCATAGGTAAAGCCCTTGATGAAGATGGAACCGAGGGCGATGACAATCACGATGCCGGAGGCCAGATAGGACCACTTGCGGGCACCGAGGAAGTCGGCCTTGGTGTTCTTCAGGAAGTTCTTGGTGAGTTTGTTCTCGAAGGTGATGTTCTTGCCCTTGGCCAGCCGGTCGTCGATGATCAGACGGGTGATGAAGATGGAGGTCAGGACGGAGGTGATGATACCGATGATGAGCGTGGTGGCGAAGCCCTGGACAGGACCGGAACCGAAGATGAAGAGGACGATACCGGTGAGGAGGGTGGTCACCTGGCCGTCGATAATGGCGGAGTAGGCGTTGCGGTAACCGTCGGCCACCGCCTTGCCCAGACCCTTGCCTGCGGCCAGTTCTTCTTTGATACGCTCATAGATAATCACGTTGGCGTCCACGGCCATACCGAGGGTCAGGACGAGACCCGCGATGCCCGGCAGGGTGAGGACGGCGCCGAAGGAAACGAGCGTTCCGAAGAGGAAGAGCACGTTGCACAGCAGGGCGACGTCGGCCACCAGACCGGCTCCCTGATAGAAGAAGGCCATGTAAACGAGTACCAGCAGGAAGGCGATGATGAAGGAAATCATACCGGCCTTGATGGAACGGGCACCGAGGGACGGGCCGACCACCTGCTCCTGGATGATCTTCGCCGGGGCGGGCAGCTTACCGGACTTCAGGACGTTGGTAAGGTCCGTGGCCTCTTCCACGGTGAAGTTACCGGAAATCTGGGAGTTACCGCCGGTGATTTCGGTCTGGACCGTCGGGTAGGAATAGACGAGACCGTCGAGGACGATGGCGATCTGCTTGCCGATGTTGTCCTTGGTCAGGCGGGCCCAGATGTTGGCACCTTCGGCGTTCATGACCATCGAGACGGTCGGGGTGCCCTGGTTGCGGCCGGAGCCACCGTCGTAGGAGACGCTGGCGTCGGTCACGGCACCGCCGTCGAGCGGGGCCTTGCCGTCGCGGGACGCGGCCTTGATGGCGATGAGTTCATACACATTGGCGGCCTGGACATACTCGGACGGCTTGACCGACCACATCGGACGGAACTCGGCCGGGAACAGTTCGCGGACCTTCGGCATGGCGAGGAGGCGGTTGACGGCAGCGGTATCCGCGCCCTGGGCGTAACCGATGCAGGCGTTGCCGCGGGCCTGGGAAGGCGAGAGAACGGCGAAGAGCGGGTTCTGACGGCGGAAAGCGGCCTGCGCCTTCGCGTCGTCGGCGTTCTGGGCAAGCTCCTGAGTCAGGAGGGAATCCCCTTCGGCCACGGGCTCGACGGCCGGCTCGACCACAGCCTCGTCCTCAACCTCGTCCTCAACTTCGAGGGTCTGGGCGAGGAGGGCGTTGGCCTCCATCAGGAAGGGCGTGATCTCAGCGGCGTCGTAAGTCGTCCAGAATTCGAGGGAAGCCGTACCCTGGAGGAGTTTGCGGACACGCTCGGGCTCCTTGACGCCCGGGAGTTCCACGAGGATGCGGCCGCTGTTGCCGAGTTTCTGGATGGACGGCTGGGTGACGCCGAAACGGTCGATACGGTTGCGCAGGACGTTGAAGGAGTTGCTCACGGCACTCTCTGCGTCCTCGCGGATGACGGCGATGACCTGCTCGTCGGTGGATTCGGGCTTGATGCGGTTGCGCATTTCATAGGTACCGAACACGGTGGCGAGGCGCTCTCCCTGTCCGACTTCCTTCCACGCGTCGGCGAAGAGGGTGATGAAGTCGTTGCGGGAATTGACGCTGCGCTCCTTGGCCAGGGCGATGGCCTGCTCGAAGGCAGGGGTCTTGTTCTCGCCGGCCAGGGCGCGGACCAGGTCTTCGAGCTGGACCTGCAGCATGACGTTCATACCGCCCTTGAGGTCCAGACCGAGGTTGATCTCCTTGGCCTTGACGTCCTTGTACAGATAACCGAAATACACTTTCTCATTGGAGACGGAATCCAGCCAGAAACGGCTCCGCTCCTTGCTGACGGAATCGAGCACGAATGCACGGTCCACATCGGCAACCTTGTCGAATGCGGGGGTCTGCTGGAAAGCCTGGGCCGCCTTCTCGGCGTATTGGGCGGCTTTCCTCTCCTGGATACTGGAAACCGCCGTGAAGGAAAGCTGCCAGATACAGGCTATGGCGAGCAGAATCGCCACCAAACGGATTGCACCTTTACTTTGCATAACTATCGTTTTTGTTTAAAAATATTCCGTCCATTCCGCCATCCGGACACAAAAGTGGCCATAACGGCAAAATAGACTGCAAATTTACTATTTTTTTTGGTAAAGTAAACTTTCTGCAAGTTATTTCGTACATTTGCAAGACCAATGAAGAACTCCGCCCCCATATTCGGCCTCCTTCTCCTGCTGCTTTGCGTCCGGCCCGCCGGAGCGCAAACGCCGGAGGCCGTAGCCGACCGTGCCGATTCGTCCGCGGCGGCCCCGCCGGTGGCCGCGCCGACCCCCGCGAGTTTCCTCGCCCGGGCCGATTCGCTGCGGCACGCCTACGCCTTCGCCCGGGCCGTCGAGGCCTGCGGGGAGGGCCTGGCCCTGCGCCCGGACTCCCTTACGGAGCAGGCGCTGTCCGAGGAGAAAATGCTCGCCCAGAACGGCCTCAACATGCTCGGCTACTGCAGCCAGCCCGTCGTCGTGGCGCGGGAGCGTTTCTCCCTGGAGGACTTCTTCCTCTATTATCCGCTGGAAGACCGGGCCTGGCATCCGCTGCCCAATGCCCTGGATTCCCTGTCCCGGGGCTTTCCCTGGGCCATGTACATTCCCCGGAAGGCCGACGAACTCTATTATTCCGCCTGGGACGAGGACGGTATCCGCAACCTCTACCACAGCGTCTGGCGGGACTCCGTCTGGGCCGTACCCGCCCTGCTGGGCGAGCATCTGACCTCCGACGACGACGAGATTTTCCCCATGGTCTCGCCCGACGGCCGGAGCCTCTATTTCGCCTCCAGCGGCCTCTACGGCATGGGCGGATACGATTTGTACGTGTCGCGCTGGAACAGTTCGACCCACCAGTGGGACGTGCCCGTCAATCTGGGCTTCCCCTATTCCTCTCCCTACGACGACTTCCTCTTTGTCAACACCGCCGACGGCCGCCATTCCATCTTCGCGTCGAACCGGGAATGCAGCCGTGACAGCGTGTGGGTCTATGTCCTCGAATACGACAGCATGCCGGTGCGCAAAGCGCTGGAGGAAGGGGATCCCGTGCGGAATCTGGCCCGTCTGCTGCCGGCCGGCTCGGCATCTTCGCCCGCCGCTCCGGCCCTCGTTCCGGAGAATCAGGACATCCGCCGCTACATGGACAAAATGGCCCTCGTACGGTCCCTGCGCGACGCCATCTACGACCAGGGCAAGAGCATCGACGCCCTTCGCGCCCGGCTGGCCCAGGCCCCCGAGAGCGCCCGGGCCGACATCGCCGCCGACATTGTCCGGCAGGAAGCCGCCCTGCCCGTCCTCCAGGACTCGCTGTCGGCCGCCGTTTCCGCCCTGCAGGCCATTGAGATGGAGTTTCTGACCAGCGGCGTGGTCATCGATCCCGAACAGGTGGAAAAAGAGGCCGACCGCGAAGAGGCCGCCCCCGCCTACCATTTCGAGCGCCGCACCCTGGGCCCGGCCCTCCGCATGAAGGTCCTCCGCCCGAAGCCCGTCTTCGACTATTCCTTCAAGATTCTGCCGCAGGGCCGCTTCGCCGAAGACAATACGCTCCCGTCCGGCCTGGTGTACCAGATCCAGATCCTCAGTTCGTCTTCCAAGGTCACCGTCGGGCAGCTCAAGGGGCTCAGCCCCGTGTTCCAGCGCATGTCCCCGTCGCTGCGCTACACCTGTACGGTGGGCATTTTCCGCACCTACGACGATGTCCTGGCCCATCTGAACAAGGTCAAGAAGGCCGGCTTCCGCAGCGCCTTCATCGTGGCCTGGATGGACGGGGAGTCCGTCACCGTGGCGAAAGCCCGCGAACTGGAACAGACCGTCCGCTACAGTTACCAGATCCGCATCGCGCCGGAGGCCCCGCTTACCGAGTCGGAAATTATCACCATCCACGCCCTGACCCGTTCGGACCTGTCCCGCAGCCAGGAAAACGGGCAGCCTGTCTACTTCCTCGGTCCGTATGACGACCGGGTGGAAGCGGACAGGCTGCTGTCTTCGCTCAAGGCCGCCGGAATCTCCGGGGCCAGCCTCGAACGGCGTTAATCTACCCCTAACTGACGCAGGATCAGCGCCCGTTTCAGACGGGGGCCGTAGGCGTATTCGCCATAGTCGATGTGGCGGTCGATGACGTGGAGGGCCTTGCGGCGGAAGAGACCGCTCTCATCCTCCAACTCCCGCAGGCGCTCCAGGCTCTCCTTCGGGATGACCAGGTGGCAGGGGATGAGCACCGGGACGGGATTCAGGCCGATGGCGTGGGCGACATTGCGCACGGCCGGGCCCTTGCCCATGCTCTCGGCAAATTCGGTGTAACTCCACAGATGGGTTTCCTCCCCGCGGCTGAGTTCGAACAGGGCCTTCCACACCGACAACTGGAAATCGCTGCCGATCAGCAGGAGGTCCTCCCAGCGAAGGGTCTCCGACAGGGCGAACAGGTCCTCGGTGGACATCTTCCGGACGGTGATCTCCCCGATCTGGTCGAAGGGAACTTTCTGCAGCCGGGCCAGCGTACGTTCGGCGCCCCCGAGGTGCGGTGCCACGGAGGCGATGCGGCCGTCCACCCGGGTGACGGCCCATTGCATGTCTCTGTCAGTCATTGTTTCCTTGCATGATATTCCAAAAATACTGATTTTCGGCAAAAAAACCAAAATTCACACCTATTTTGTCAAGAATGACAAGCAATTATCTCCCGCTTTGGCTATCTTTGCGGAAAACAAACTGAACGTCCATGAAAAGATTATTCCTTGTCCTGAGCACCCTGATGCTACTTTCCGCCTGCGGGCGGGACGCTGTCCGCGTGACCGGCCTTTCGGCCGAAATGCTGTGTGACCCCGTAGCCCTGGGAACGGCCGTCCCCCGTCTGGGATGGCGCCTGGAAGCCGCAGGGAATGACGTGCATCAGGAGCGTTACCGGATTCTGGTGGCGTCCGACCCCTCCCGGCTGAAAGCGGGCGAGGCCGACCTCTGGGATTCCGGCGAAGTCGAAAGCGACGAGAGCCTGTACATTCCCTATGCGGGAAAGGCCCTCGGCAGCCGCGCCCGGGCCTGGTGGAAAGTCCTCTCATGGACCAACAAGGGCCTGGCAGAGAGTCCTGTGGCCCGTTTCGGCATCGGCCTGCTCGCTCCGGAAGACTGGTCGGCCGCCTGGATCGGCCACACCGAGGGCGACGAACACCTGGACAAGCACACCCGCGTGACGGCGCGCTACTTCCGCAAGGAGGCTGAACTGGACGGCAAGGTGGCCGGTGCACGGCTCTATATCTGCGGTCTGGGCTCCTATGAGGCCTATATCAACGGCAAGGCCATCGGCGGCGACGCAGTCCTCAAGCCCGCCCTGGCCGACTACCGCAAGACCGTCTATTACAGCACTTACGACGTGACGGATGCCCTCCGCTCCGGGCGCAATGCCTTCGGCGTGGTGGTCGGCGGCGGCCGTTTCACCTCCATCCGCATCAACCCGGTGGAAAACCCGCCCATCCCGACCATCACCCACTACGGCCTGCCCCAGTTGCTGTTCCAGTTGGAACTGACCTATGCCGACGGACGCACGCAGACCGTCTGCAGCGACAGCACCTGGAAAGTGACGGCCCGGGGGCCGATCCGCACCAACAACGAATATGACGGCGAAGTGTACGACGCCCGCCTGGAGATGCCCGGCTGGGACCGCGAGGGCTTCGACGACAGCGCCTGGCACGACGCCGCCCCCGTTTCCGCCCCCGGCGGCCTCCTGACCGCCCAGCCCAACCCCGACATCCGCATCCAGGACACCGTGAGGCCGGTTTCCATCCGCCCCTGGGGTGAAGGATGGCTGCTGGATATGGGACAGAATATGGTCGGCTGGCTCCAGATCAAGGCCGCGGGCCTGGAGGCGGGAGACGCGGTCCGCCTGCAGTTCGTGGAGGTCCTGGACGCCGACGGGAACCCTTATCTGGCCAACCTGCGCGGCGCGGAGACCCGCGACACCTACATCGCCGCCGGCCCCGGGAAAGTGTGCTGGCACCCTTCCTTCGTCTATCACGGCTTCCGCTATGTCATCGTGGAAGGTCTGGCCGGAGAACCTTCCCTGGACGATTTCGAGGGACAGGTATTCTACGACGCCATGCCCACGACGGGCTCCTTCTCCTCCTCCGACCCCGTCATGAACCAGGTTTACCGCAACGCCTTCTGGGGCATCCGCGGCAACTACCGCTCCATGCCGACCGACTGCCCGCAGCGCGACGAGCGCATGGGCTGGCTGGGAGACCGCACGACGGGCTGCTACGGTGAGTCCCTGATCTTCGGAAATAACCTACTCTATTCCAAGTGGTTGCAGGACATCGAGGAGGCCCAGTTGCCCAGCGGTTCCCTGCCGGACATCGCCCCGAACTACTGGTACGTCTATACCGACAACATGACCTGGCCCGCCGCCTTCCTGACGGGTTCCGACATGCTCCTGCGCCGCTTCGGCGACGCGAGCGCCATCGTCCGTCATTACCCCGCCATGAAAAAGTGGCTCCTCTACATGAAGGAGCATTATCTGGTGGACGGCATCCTGACCAAGGACACCTACGGCGACTGGTGCATGCCGCCGGAAAGCCCCGAACTGATCCACTCGCAGGATCCGGCCCGCATCACCGACAGGGCCCTCCTTTCAACCGCCTTCTACGTGCGTCTGAGCCGCATGATGGCCGGTTTCGCGCCGATCGCGGGCTATCCGCAGGACGCCGCGTTCTTCTCGGCGGAGGCCGACGCCTCGGCCCGGGCCTTCAACGCGCGCTGGTGGAATGAGGCCGAAGGCTGCTACGACAACAACACGGTGACGGCCAACATCCTGGCCCTCTATTACGGTATCGCTCCGGAGGAGAACCGCGAGCGGGTCTTCGGACACATCGTCAGCAAGACGCTCTCCGACCTGGACGGCCATGTGAGCGTGGGCGTGGTGGGCATCCAGCAGCTGATGCGCTGCCTGACCGACAACGGCCGCGGCGACATCGCCCTCCACCTGGCGACGGACGACACCTATCCCTCCTGGGGCTACATGGCCGCCCACGGCGCCACCACCATCTGGGAACTCTGGAACGGCGACACGGCCGACCCGGCCATGAATTCGGCCAACCACGTGATGATCCTCGGCGACCTGATTACCTGGGAATACGAGTACCTCGCGGGCATCCGGCCGCTCAAGCCCGGCTACAAGGAAATCGAACTGAAGCCCTACCCGCTCGAGGGACTGGACCATATCGACTGCTCCTACGACTCGGTTTACGGCCGCATCGGCAGCAATTGGCGCCGCGACGGCGACCGCTTCCTCTGGGATGTCGTCATCCCGGCGAACACCTCCGCCGCCGTCCTCCTGCCGGGCCGGGCCGACCCCGATGCGCTGTCCGCCCTCGGCGCCACCTTCATCGCCGGCGCCGGCGACCGCACCTCCTTCCGCCTGCCCTCCGGCAAGTATCACCTCGAATCGACGCTATAGACGGTCAGGCGTTGCGCAGGACCACTTCGCCGGCGGCGGCGTCGATCATGACGCGGGCGTCGCGGTGGATGCGGCCGTCAAGGATGGCGCGGGCCAGCTGGTTGACCAGTTCGCGCTGCATGATGCGCTTGACGGGGCGGGCGCCGTAGGCCGGATCGTAGCCCTTCCGGGCTATCAGGTCCTCAAATGCCTGGGTGAACGTCACTTCCACGCCGTCTTCGGCGAGTTTGGCGCGCAGCTGCTCCATCTGCATGCGGAGGATTTCGCGGATGTCGTTCTCGCTGAGCGGGTCGAACATGATCACCTCGTCGATTCGATTGAGGAATTCGGGGCGGACGGTCATCTTCAGCACGTCCAGTACCTTGTCCTTGCATTCGTCCAGCAGGGCGCGGCGGCGGGCGATGGCCTCGGCCTGACGGACGGGATCGCCGTCCGAGAGGGCCGGGAGCCGGTCCATATAGCCCTGGATGATGTCTGAACCCACATTGGAGGTCATGATGAGGATGGTGTTCTTGAAGTCCACCGTACGGCCTTTGTTGTCGGTCAGCCGCCCGTCGTCCAGAACCTGGAGCAGGGTGTTGAAGACATCCGGATGGGCTTTCTCGATTTCGTCGAGCAGGACCACGCTGTAGGGCTTGCGGCGGACCGCCTCGGTCAGCTGGCCGCCCTCGTCATAACCGACGTAGCCCGGAGGGGCGCCGATGAGCCGGCTCACGGTGTGCCGCTCCTGGTACTCGCTCATATCGATACGGGTCATCATGTTCTCGTCGTTGAAGAGGAATTCGGCCAGGGCCTTGGCCAGTTCGGTCTTGCCCACGCCGGTCGTACCCATGAAGAGGAAGGAGCCGATGGGGCGCTTCTCGTTAGAGAGACCGGCCCGGTTGCGCCGGACGGCATCGGAGACGGCCTGGATGGCCGCATCCTGCCCGACTACGCGCTTGTGAAGTTCCTCCTCCATGCGCAGGAGTTTCTCCTTTTCGCTTTCGAGCATCCGTTTGACCGGGATGCCGGTCCATTTAGCCACGACTTCCGCGATATCTTCGGGAGTAACCGCTTCTGTCACAATCGGATCGGCGATGGAGGCCTGGCGGGCGGAGAGGTCCTCGATCTTCTTCTGGAGCTCGGTCATCCGGCCGTAGCGGATCTCGGCCACGCGGCCATAGTCGCCCGCGCGCTCGGCCGCCTGCGCCTGTATCTTATAGTCTTCCAGCTGCTGCCGGGCGGTCTGGAGGTCGCTCAGGATGCCCTTCTCATTGTTCCAGCGGGTCATCAAGGCCTCCCTTTCGGCGCTGAGCCGGGAGAGCTCCTCGTCGAGTTTCTCCATCTTCAGCGAGGTTCCTTCACGCTTGATGGCTTCTTTCTCGATCTCCAACTGACGGATGCGGCTGTTGAGGTCGTCGATCGGCTCCGGAACGGAGTTCATCTCCAGCCGCAGCTTGCTGGCCGCCTCGTCCACCAGGTCGATGGCCTTGTCGGGCAGGAAACGGCTCGTGATGTACCTGTGGGACAGGTTGACGGCGGCGATCAGGGCGTCGTCCTCAATGCGGACCCGATGGTGGTTCTCATATTTTTCTTTCAGGCCGCGGAGGATGGAAATGCTTTCGGCGGGCGAGGGCTCGTCGACCATCACCATCTGGAAACGGCGCTCCAGGGCCTTGTCGGTCTCGAAATATTTCTGGTACTCGTCGAGGGTCGTGGAGCCGATGGTCCGCAGTTCGCCGCGGGCCAGGGCCGGTTTGAGGATGTTGGAGGCGTCCATGGCGCCGGAAGTCTTGCCCGCACCCACGAGCGTGTGGATCTCATCGATGAAGAGGATGATTTCCCCTTCGCTGTCGACGACTTCCTTCACCACGCCCTTGAGCCGTTCCTCGAATTCGCCCTGGTATTTGGCACCGGCGATGAGCGCACCCATGTCCAGGGAGTATATCTTCCTGTCTTTGAGGTTCTCCGGGACGAGGCCATCGACGATCTTCTGGGCGATGCCTTCGGAAATGGCGGTCTTGCCCACGCCCGGCTCGCCGACCAGGATGGGGTTGTTCTTGGTCCTCCGGGAGAGGATCTGGAGCACGCGGCGGATCTCGTCGTCCCGGCCGATGACAGGGTCCAGTTTGCCCTTGGCCGCCAGGTCGTTAAGGTTGGCGGCAAACTTGGGGAGGAATTGTAATTGCTTATCGTTCATAGTATTGTCTCCTTTTTACCGACCGGGTTATGCAGCAATAGCCGTCTGCCCGGCGGGCAAACGGCTATCGTCCAAATTATATTCCAAGGGGGGAAATGCTGACAATCTGTCAGTTCCCCGTGACCGGTCCTACTCCTCCGTAGCCGGGGCTTCCTGCGCCGGGATGGCGGTCGGGAACTCGGGCTGCTGGGCGGCCGCGGCGTTCTCGATCTTCTCCTTCACGTCGTTGCCGGAAGTACGGCCGCCGAGGGTGAAGGAAGTGGCGATGGAAACGACCAGGACAAAGGCTACGAGGCCCCAGGTGATCTTCTCGAGCATGTCGGCGGTCTGGCGGACACCGAAGGTCTGGTTGGCCGCGACGAAGTTGCTGGCCAGGCCGTCGCCCTTGCCGTTCTGCAGCAGGACCACGATGGTCAGCAGCACGCTGGCGATGACCACCAGGACGGTCAGAATGATAAATACTGCGTTCATATCTTCTAATTATTTTTTATTTCCTGATCCAATTTTTCGATAAGGGATGCAAAGTAAGCATTTTTTTCCGGGAATTTCAAGAGAAGACGGGAATAAATGCGTTTTGCAGGCTCATAATAGCCCTGTTCCACATAGATTTGGGCAAGGGTTTCGGTGCAGATGTCCTCATCGATGGAGGTGGACTGTCCCCGTTCGGGCTCCTCGTCCCGGGCCTTTGCGGCCATGCGGGAGAAGACCCTGTCGCCGTCGGAGCGGACGTCGTCGTACTGGGCCTGGGTGAAGTAATCCCCGCCCACCACGCGGACGGCGCGTTCGCGGGAACGCTGCTGCTCGCTGTCGCGGCGCAGGTAGGCGCCGATCAGTTCCTGGACGTCCTTGTCGGAGCAGTCGGCCGGCGCGGCCCTGCGCACCATGTCGGCGAGGATGCTGCGGTCGCCCAGGTAGAGGGCGGCGTCCGCCAGGCCGGCCGGGCTCAGGGTCCCGAGGCGGGCGGTACGCTCGCAGAGTTCCCTGCGGGCGGCGCCGTACCAGGGATACAGCGTCACGACGCCGGAGAGTTCCTCGAGGGTCAGTTTCTTGATGTTGATCGTATCGCTCATAGGACTACCAGTTGGCCACGGTGGCATTGAGAATATCCTCCACCAGCTTCTCGACGATTTCCTCGCAGAGGGAACTTTCGACGGCATCGAGGCTCTGGGTGGAATCGTAGTCGGCGTAGTTGGAGAAAGACTTTTCAAAATCCTCCTCCGGATGGCGGCGGTTGACGAAACTGATCTTCACGGAAACGGTCAGGCGGTTCTGGGCCGCGACTTCGTCGGCCGTAATGGCGGTGGCCTTGACATCATAGCCGGTCACCGTTCCGGTAATCTCCATGTCTCCGTCCATATCCACCTGCTCGAGGCGGGTCATCTTGCGGAACTTGTCCTTAAGGGCCTCGGTCAACTGGTTCTGCAGGGAAGGGTTCATCTTCAGGGCGGTGTACTCGAAATAATTGATAGTCACCGTCTTGACATCCGGCTGGATATTCGTCCCACTGAAGGAATAAATCCCGCACGCGCTGACGCACAGGGCGGCGGCCGCGAGGGCGGCGATATGGAGGAGCAAGCGTTTCATCGGTTCTGGCTTCTGTATTCCGGAGGGAGTTTGCGGTAGAGGGTGCGCTCGGAGATGCCCAGTTCCTCGGCCGCCTTCTTGCGGTTGCCGTCATGGCGTTCCAGGGCCTTGCGGATCAGGTCCTCGCTGGCGCCGCGGATGGACAGGGGGGTCTGCGGCTCGGGCACCTGCTCGGTCCATGCCTCCTGCTCGTCCACGTCCTCCTCTTTCTGCCAGGCGGCGTGGGAGACGGGCGCGACGGGCTCACTCCGCTCGGAAAGCGTGGCGCGGGGATGCTGTTCGACCAGGCTGCGCAGCCGGGACACCTCGTCGCCGAGCATGGCGATGGCCCGGAAGATTTCCTGCTTCTCGTCCTCGCTCATGGCCGATGCGCCGGCCTCCTTGACGTGGACCGGCAGGTAGGCGTCTTCCTTGGGAAGATAGCGGCTGAGCACGGCGGCGCTGATTTCGCAGCGGTCGGCCGAGGGGCTGAGCCCGAAGGACTCGAACACGGAGACGCGGTTGGCCAGGCTCTGGAGTTCGCGCACGTTGCCGGGCCAGCGGTAACGGGTCAGCAGCTCCACGGCGTCGCGGGTGAGAACCACCTTCCGGCGGCTGTAGCGCTCCGAGAAATCGGAGGTGAACTTCCTGAACAGCAGGTGGATATCTTCCTTGCGCTCCCGCAGGGGCGGCATGTGGATCTGGATGGCGCCGAGCCGGTAGTAGAGGTCCTGGCGGAACTTGCCCTTGGCGACGGCCTGGAGCAGATCGACGTTGGTGGCGGCGATCACGCGGACGTTGGTCCGGGACACCTTCGA
Source organism: uncultured Bacteroidales bacterium (assembly GCA_946402945.1). Taxonomy (GTDB): domain Bacteria; phylum Bacteroidota; class Bacteroidia; order Bacteroidales; family UBA932; genus Cryptobacteroides. Next base: position 18,916 of record CAMIYB010000020.1, read on the forward strand.
GGCACCTACGCGGATGTATTCGCCCGACTGGAGCACGCGCAACAGTTTGGCCTGGGTGGCCAGGGGCAGTTCGCCCACCTCGTCGAGGAAGAGCGTGCCGCCGTCGGCCTCTTCGAAATAGCCCTTGCGGTCGCCCACGGCGCCGGTGAAGGAGCCTTTCTCGTGGCCGAACAGTTCGGAGTCCACGGTGCCTTCCGGAATGGCGGCACAGTTGACCGCCAGATAACGGCCCGTCTTGCGCAGGCTGTTCTGGTGGATGATGCGGGGGATGACATCCTTGCCCACGCCGCTCTCGCCGGTCACCAGGACCGTGAGGTCGGTCGTCGCTACGGCAACGGCCATTTCCAGGGCCTGGTTCAGTCCCGGGTCGTTTCCGATGATGTCGAACTTATTCTTGAGTTTCTGTAATTCCTGGGTATCCATTGGAATGCAAAGTTAATAAAAACTATGAATTTCCGGAGAGATTTCGTTATATTTGCATATTTGAACAATGGACTGAAACCAATTCAAACCATATGACAATGAAAAGAATGAACAGAATCCTGACGGCCGCCGCGCTCATCGCGGGTGCCGTGGCCTGCTCCTCGCCTGCTAAGATGGCGGAAATGGCTGAAAACGTGAAGGTTACCTGCGATCCCGAGGTGCTCGAGGTCATCGCCGGCGAGATTGATGCGACGGTCTCCGTTACCTATCCGGCCGACTATTTCCACCCGCAGGCCATCCTGGAAGTCACCCCCGTCATCGTGTTCGAAGGCGGCGAGGCGGCCATGCCCGTTTTCACCTATCAGGGCGAGAAGGTCAAGGATAACTACAAAGTGGTCTCCTCCGACGGCCAGACCGTTACCGAAAAGATCCACTTCGACTACGAGGAGGGTATGGAAGCGTCCCATCTGGAGCTCCGCGGCGTGGTCAAACACAAGAACAAGACCTGGAACCTGCCCGTGAAGAAGGTGGCCGACGGCTGCAACACCACCTACATGCTGGTCGAGGCCGGCGGAAACGTCCCCTTCAAGACCGACAACTACCAGGAGGTCATCCGCGAGACCGCCGAGGGCCAGATCCTCTATAGCATCGGCAGCGCCGAGGTGGCCGGCAAGGAACTGAGCAACGAGTCCATCAAGAACTTCCAGGCCGCCCTCGACGAGATCAGCAAGAACGAGCGCAAGACCCTGGTCGGCACCGAGGTGGTGGCCTACGCCTCCCCGGACGGCGGCAAGGACCTCAACGCCAAACTCTCCGACCGCCGTTCCGAGAGCGCCGACAAGGCCTTCGACAAGGTGGTCAAGGGCAAGAATGTCGCCGATCCTTCCGTCAGGAGCGTCGGTCAGGACTGGGAAGGCTTCCAGGAACTGGTGGCCAAGTCCGACATCCAGGACAAGGACCTCATTCTCCGCGTCCTCTCCATGTACAGCGACCCGGCCGTCCGCGAAAGCGAGATCAAGAACATGTCCGAGGTCTATACCTCCCTCAAGAGCAGCGTCCTGCCGGAACTCCGCCGCGCCCGCTTCATCGCCAACGTGGAATATAAGAACTACACGCCGGAAGAGCTCCTCCAGCTGGTCGATGACAACATCCGCGCCCTCGACGAGGAATCCCTCCTGCGCGCCGCTTCCCTGGTGGACAGCCCGGACAAGAAACTCACCCTGTACAAGCGTGCCATCGTCGAATATGACAGCGACCGCGCCCGCTTCAACACCGGTGTCGTCCTGCTGCAGCAGGGCAAGCTGGCCGAGGCCAAGAAGGCTTTCGCCGGCGTCAAGGAGCAGGATGAGGCCCTGCAGAACGCCCTCGGCGTGATCGCCATGAACGAAGGCCGCAGCGACGATGCCGCTAAACTCTTCAAGAAGTCCGGCAACGAGACCAACCAGGCCGTCGTCGATATCCTCGGCGGCAATTACGCCAAGGCCGCCCAGGAACTCGCCGGCGAAAAAGGCTTCAACGCCGCCCTCGCCCAGTTGCTGAACGACGATCCGCAGAAGGCCTCCGCCGCCCTGACCTGCGACTGCCCGAAGGCCAACTACCTGCGCGCCATCATCGCCGCCCGCCAGGGTGACGCCGAGGGCGTGGCCAAGTATCTGGAGAAGGCCAAGAAGGACTCCGCTCTCGCCGCCCGCGCTGAAAAGGACGTCGAGTTCGCCCAGTACCGCTAATGGCTTCTTCCTTCCATAATGAGCTGAAAGGGCTGCTGCGCTCCATCGGATACCTGGCCGACCAGGTCGATACGGTGGAGGCGGCAGCCCGTATCAAATCCAACATCTGGTTCCGCGGGCCCAATGTCTGGATTCTCGCTTTCTCCATCATCATCGCCTCGGTCGGCCTGAACGTCAATTCGACGGCGGTCATCATCGGCGCGATGCTCATTTCCCCGCTCATGGGGCCGATTATCGGTGTGGGCCTGGCGCTGGGCACCAACGACACGGAGACCCTCCGGCTGTCGGCGGTGAACCTGCTGGTGATGGTGGCGATCAGTTTGCTCGCGTCTTCCCTCTATTTCCTGATTTCCCCGCTGGAACTGGCCAATCCCACCGAACTGGCCGCCCGCACCCATCCGACCATCTACGACGTGCTGATCGCCTTTTTCGGCGGTCTGGCCGGCATCCTGGAGAATGCACGCAAGGAAAGGGGCACCGTGCTCTCGGGCGTAGCCATCGCCACGGCGCTCATGCCACCGCTCTGTACGGCCGGCTATGGTCTGGCCAACGGCAACTGGCAGTATTTCCTCGGGGCTTCGTTCCTCTTCCTGATCAACGGAATCTTCATCATCCTGGCCACCTACCTGATGGTGCGGGTGCTGGGCTTCCGCAAGGTGGAGTTTACCGATAGCAAGATGGCCGTCCGCCGCAAGATCGTGATCTGGGTCGTGACCCTGGCCATCATCGTCCCGAGCGTGCTCAGCGCCATCCAGGTGGTCCGGGAAAACAATTTCGAGCGCAACCTCAAGGCCTTCATCGCCGACAGCAAGTCCTTCGGCCGCGGCTATGTCTATAATTATGAGATAGACGGGCTTACCGCGGAGTTGTACCTGGTAGGCGACGGGATGAGCGACGACGATACGGAGGAACTGCTCGCCGCCGCCGAGCGCCACGGGATCCAGCGCGACCAACTCAGCATCAAGGAGCATTCCTTCGGCTCGGCCCGCGAGGCGTCCGAACGGATCATCCGTTCCCTCAACGAAAAGGCGGAATCGGACATCGCCCGCAAAGATGCGGAAATCAAGTTGTTGGAACGGCAGATCGAGACGCTCCGGGGCGAAGATATCCCCTACGCCCAGGTGGCCCGGGAGGTCAAATACCAGTTCCCGGCCGTCCGCGACCTGACGATTGCCCGCGGGGCGGCCGTTTCGACCGACAGTCTCCGCGTCCGTCCCTGTACGCAGGTGCTCGCCACGACGGCGTCGGCCCTGCGGCGCAGCGAGGTCACGGAACTGGAAAACTGGCTCCGTATCCGCCTGGCCGACACGACCGTGGTGGTCAACAATCTGGTGGAAAAACCTTAGAGATCGGCCAGGGTAAAGAGCCGGGAATCAATGGAATAGTCCTTCAGGGGCCCCTTCTTCAGCGCGGCGACGCGGTCGAGGAAGGGGTCTTTTTGGAAGTCCTCCGGCGCCATCTCCACGTCGGCGATCAGGGCCTTGCGGCGCTTGTTGTCCAGGGCGACAATATCCAGTTCGTAAACGGTGGTGATGCGGGTCGTCCGGGCGTGGGCCTTGTGGATGAAGACGTGCTGCCGGTTGGACTGGGCCGTCTGGACGCTGAAACGCCAGTCTCCGCCGAGGACGTCGAAATGGTTTTCCTCGTCGAAACGGCGCAGGAACCAGCGGCGCAGTACTTCGCAGCCATATACGGGAAAATCGGCCGTCACGATATTGTAGAGGGCCTCTTCCTGCCCGAGGACGACGAGGGAACGGTGGGCTTCGATGTAGCGGAACCAGAAGGCGAGCGAGAGGTCGGAGATCCGGTAGCGGACCACGTTCCGGCTGCCGGGGTCGGCCAGGACCGGCCGTACTTTGGTGAGCACCTGGAATTCGTTCTCGAGTTTGGCCAGGTGGCCGCCCACGACCATGCCGCCGAGGCGGGTTTCGATTTCGGCCTGGGATTTGGCGCCCTGCGCAATCAATTGGAGAATGGAGAGATAGACCTCGCTGTTGCGCCCCCGGACGACACCGCTCAGGTGCTCGGCGCGCCGATAGATGGCGGAGCCGCGGGTCACCAGGGCCCGCAGGATGGCGTCTTTGGTGCAGATGCCCTCGTGCAGGAGCATGGAAACGGCCTCGGGCATACCGCCGGTGGCCATGTAGAAGGCCAGCAGGTCCTCCGCCGTGCAGGCGGGACTGGCGGCGGCGAGGATGGAACGGAGTTCCTGGGCGGTGAAGGGTTTGAGGGCGATCCGCACGTCGGGCAGGCCCAGGAGCGGGGCGCCTTCCTGGTCGAAGGCGGCGCGGGTGAGGACCTGGTTGGTGGTGAGGATGACCAGGTGGATGCGGAGCGAGCGTTTCTCGGCCCGCCAGCGCTCGGCGATGAAGCCGACCAGTCCGGGGTCTTTGCGGACGAGGTCGTCGAAGGCTTCGAAGACGAGGGTGAACTGGGCCTTTGCGCCCAGGCCGAAGAGCCAGTCGAAGAGGAGTTGGAGGGTCAGGACGGTCTTGGGGATGTAGAGGCCGGCGGCGCGGATCTGGCCGCAGATTTCTTCCAGGAGGAGGGGTTCGGCTTTGTCGCAGAAGCGGCACCAGATGAGGGTTTCGCCGGCCAGGGCGCCGGTGACGAGGCTGCGTTTGCCGACGCCTTCCGAGCCGGTGACCAGGCTCATGCGCGCACGCTGTTCGCGGGCGAGCCATTGCTGCCGCTGCAGCAGTTTGCTTTC
>CAMIYB010000021.1 GCA_946402945.1 uncultured Bacteroidales bacterium
GAGAGGGCCGGGCATGACGGAAAGGGTGCGGCCAGAAGGAGAGATGCCCGGTCGGAGCCGGGCATGACGACGGGGAGGGCTGGCGGGCCTGAAGGACGGGCAAAAAGGCCGGAAGGACGGGCTAGCGGCCGGGGGTAAAGGGCTGGCGGGCGGCGATGGAGCGGCCGAGGGTGAGCTGGTCGGCGTACTCGAGATCGTCGCCGAATCCGAGGCCCCGCGCAAGGGAACTGACACGCACCCCGAAAGGGGCGATTTGGCGGTAGATGTAGAAGGCTGTGGTCTCCCCTTCCACGTCGCCGCTGAGGGCCAGGATAATCTCCATGTCGGAACCTTGAGCACGACTTGAGATGCGCTCGATCAATTCTTTGATAGTTAAATCGGAAGGGCCGACGCCGCTGATGGGCGAAATGATGCCTCCGAGGACGTGGTAGAGACCGTGATACTGGCCGGTATTTTCGATGCTCAGGACGTCGCGGACACTCTCGACGACGCAGATGGTTTCGCGGTCGCGGGAACGGTCGCGGCAGATGCTGCACTGGTCCTCGTCGGAGATCATCCGGCAGGTGCGGCAGTAGTGGACTTCGTCGCGGAGACGGTCGATGCTGCGGGTGAGATGGTGGACGTTTTCGGCGGGCTGGCGCAGCAGGTGGAGAGCCAGCCGGAGGGCGCTGCGATGGCCGATGCCGGGCAGGGAGCCGATGGCATCGACGGCGTCTTCAAGGAGCGCGGAAGGATATTTCTGATTAAGCGACATAGATTCCGTTGCGGGTCCAGTGGAAATAGCCGTAAACGGCCGAGGCCGCATAGGCGAGGTAGAGGGCGGCCATCCAGGGAAGGCCGGAGAGGGCGCAGAGGATGGTGGAGAGGATGTCGGCGACGATCCAGAGGATCCACTGCTGCGGGTAGGACAGCGCCAGCCACCAGGTGGCGACGGCGCTGAGCACGGTGACGAAGGCGTCCAGGGCGGAGGAACTGTCGCCGAGCCAGCGCAGGAGCGCGATGAGGGCGGCGGTCCCGAAAAGCGTCAGCAGTGCGCTGAGGATCAGCGTCTTGCGCGTCGGGCGGCGGAGGTGGATGGCGGGACGGGATGCCCGGTCGGAGCCGGGCATGACGGCTGGGTCGGGGCCGGGCATGGCGGCTGGGTCGGGGCCGGGCATGACGGCGGGGTCGGTGCCGGGCATGACGGCGGGATCGGGGCCGGGCATGACGGCGGGGTCGGGGCCGGGCATGACGGCGGGGTCGGAGCCGGGCATGACGACTGGGTCGGGGCCGGGCATGACGGCGGAGTCGGAGCCGGGCAGGACGGCGGACGAGCGGACGAGCCGGGCGTCGCGGCGCCACTTCCAGAGGCCCCAGAAGGAGATGATCACGTAATAGACATTCAGTCCCATGGAGGCCCAGAGGCGCTGCGTGGCGAAGGAATAGGCGCAGGCGAGGCCGGTGAGGATGCCGACGACCCACATAAAGTTGCGCTGGCCTATCTCCAGCACGACATAGGCCAGCCCCGTCACAAGGGCGAAAATTTCAATGGCGCCGGCCAGGTCCACGGACTACAGCACCTGGAGCAACTGGACCTTGAATATCAGCGCGGCGCAGGGCGGGATGGCACCGTGGGCGCCGGCCTCGCCGTAGGCCAGCTGGTAGGGAATGAAAAGTTCCCATTCGGCGCCTTCGCCCATGAGCTGGAGGGCTTCCGTCCAGCCCGGAATCACCTGATTCACACCGAATACGGCCGGCTCTCCCCGCTTGTAGGAGGAGTCGAAGACCTGGCCGTTGGTGAACTTGCCCTCATAGTGGCAGCGGACCTTGTCGGTCCGTCCGGGCATCTTGTCGTTCCCTTCCTTGAGGATGCGGTACTGCAGGCCGCTGGGCAGGACGACGACGCCCTTTTCCTTTGCGTTCTTGCGGAGGAACTCTTCCCCGTCCTTCTTCATGACGCCGGCGATCTCCGCCTCCTCGGCGGCCTTTTCCGCCTCCAGCGAGGCGAAGTAATCGTTGAGGATGGCACCGGCTTCCTCGTAATCCACGGCGGGCTGCGCGCCGGTCATGGTGGCCTTGAGGCCCGCGAGGAAATCGTCGTAGGCGAGGTCCTTCACGCCGGACTGCATCATATTGTGGGCGATGCTCATGCCCAGGGCATAAGATTTCTTATCCATAAAGGCTTGGTTTTAAACGTACAAATTTATATATAATCGGGGAAAAAACGCTTGCATTCCCGCCATTTTTTCTTACTTTTGCAGCGCAAAACGAAGTTTTGCATCCCTATGTTCCACCAAGACCTTTTTTATGAGAGTCAATGAAGAAATTCCTGGTAGTCTGCGCAGCCGCGATGCTGTGCTGCTCTCTTGTGCGCGCACAAGAGGCTGAGGACGCCGGCAGTGGTGCCGTGCTGTCCATCATCCCGAGACTGGATGTCGGAGCCCTTTACAACGTTGATAACGAATCCTTTGGTGTCAGTTTCGGCAACACATCTCTCTACACCCTTTTCGAAGGGAACATTTCTGAAAAGTGGGGGTTCTCCCTCTGCAACCACTGGATACAGGCCGACGGTTGGGTGCCCAATTTCCTCGATGCCTTCGGTCCCTCCACGATGGGTCTCTACCACTTGAACATTCCCTTCCTCAAAAATCAGGTCAACAACGCCAACAACTTCGTCGACTGGGCCTATGTCACCTTCTCTCCCGGTCCCTTCACTTTCACCCTCGGCAAGCAGGTGCAATTGATGGGCGGCTTCGAGTACGATGACTATGACTTCGACGTCAACCCCTTGATGGCCAGTTCCTTGTGGAATTCCTACACCTGCTACCAGTGGGGCTTGACCGCGGCATGGACGATGCTCCGCGAGACCAGCACCCTCTCCCTCCAGGTCACTTCGGACGCCTGGGGCCGCGGGGTCGCCGTCGGGCTGGGCTGGGACGGCACCTACGGGCCTTTCAGCATGAAATGGAGCGTGCTGGGCTACCAGAACTACCTCCCGACCGTCAGCCCCGCCAAACTGGACTTCCTCGTCAGCCTGGGCAACCGGGTCGTCTGGGGTCCGGCCACCATCACCCTCGACTACATGAACGCCTGCGGCGATCCGCTCGCCCTCGCCAGCGGCCACTCCGTGCTGTATCCGGCCATCAAGGGCCATACGGCGGTGGCGTCGGTCGTGCTGGATTTCCCCAAGTGGGACATCGGTCTGAAAGGCATCGTGAACGAGTGGAATCCCGCCTCCCCCTACGGCGTCGATGCAAACGGAGATCCCTTCTGCCCCAGTTATGTAGCAGACGACACCGTGGTGACGCTCATCCCCGACGATTTCGCCGACCTGCCCTATCTGACCGCCGGTCTCTGGGGCTCGTGGTATCCGCTCCGCGACAGCAGGGATCTCCGCATCCAGCTGGCCGCCGGCCTGTCGGAAATCAACCCGATGCAACGCTATATTTCTCCCTTCGCCACCATCGGCGTCACCTGGAACTGGAACATCAATCTCTGGTAGGAAATGGCCGAGAAAATCATTGAGATTCAGCACGTGAGCAAGTCCTTCGACGGCAAGCGCGTGCTCGAGGACATCAACCTCTACATCAAAAAAGGCGAGTTCCTGACCCTGCTCGGCCCCTCGGGCTGCGGCAAGACTACGCTCCTGCGCATGATCGCGGGTTTCCTGGCCCCCGACGAAGGGGCCATCCTGCTGGACGGCAAGGAGATGGGCGACCTGCCGCCCCACCAGCGGCCGCTGAACACCGTGTTCCAGCGCTATGCGCTCTTCCCCCACCTGGACGTCTATGACAACATCGCCTTCGGTCTCAAACTCAAGAAAGTGCCCGTTGACGAGATCGACCGCCGCGTGCGCCGCGTGCTCAAACTCGTGGCCATGTCCGACTACGAAGACCGTGACGTGGAGACCCTCTCCGGCGGCCAGCAGCAGCGCATCGCCATCGCCCGCGCCATCGTCAACCAGCCGAAGGTGCTGCTGCTCGACGAGCCCCTGGCGGCCCTGGACCTGAAGATGCGCAAGGACATGCAGATCGAGCTCAAGGAGATGCACCGCAAACTGGGTATCACCTTCATCTACGTGACGCACGACCAGGAAGAGGCCCTCACCCTGAGCGACACCATCGTCGTGATGAACGAAGGCCGCATCCAGCAGATCGGCACCCCTACGGACATCTACAACGAGCCGGTCAACTGCTTTGTGGCCGACTTCATCGGCGAAAGCAACATCCTCAAAGGCAGGATGATACGCGACCGCCGCGTCGCCTTCATCAAACACCAGTTCGACTGCGTGGACGAAGGCTTCGGCGAGGATGTGCCCGTGGACGTGGTCGTCCGTCCGGAAGACATCTACTTTACGACCGATCCGCAGAAGTGCCAGTTCAAGGCGAAGGTCAATACCTGCACCTTCAAGGGGGTCCACTATGAAATGTGGGTGGACACCGACACCGGCTACGAACTGATGATCCAGGACTACGATCCCTACCCCGTGGGCAGCGAAGTGATGCTCTATATCGACCCGGACGACATCCAGGTCATGAAGAAGGAGCGCACGGCCAATGTCCTCGAAGGCAAGGTGACCGGCGATGGGAAGGTAGAGTTGCTCGGCGGCGAATTCCCCTGCGACACAAGTGCTTACGAAGTTGGCGACGAGGTGCGCGTGGAGATCCCCTTCGGCGGGGTGGAACTGCTGGACAACCGCGAGGAGGGCATCCTCTCCGGCGAAGTCCATTTCATCCTCTACATGGGCGACCACTACCACCTGACCATCAAGACCGACGACGGGGACTTCCTCTGGGTCGATACCACGGACATCTGGGACAAGGGTGACCTGGTGGGCATTACGGCCGCCGAAAAGGACATCCGCATTCTCGGGCGCCTATGAAAGCGATGAAACGCTCCTCCTGGGCGATCCCCTACGCGCTGTTCCTGGTGGTGTTCGTCCTGCTGCCCCTCATCCTGGTGGTCGTGTATGCCTTCCAGGACAGCATGGGCCGCTTCACGCTGGGCAACATCACCAAATTCTTCACCGACAGGGACACCCTCTCCACCTTCGCGGTTTCCCTCGAGGTGGCCCTGGAGAATACGCTCCTGTGCATCCTCCTCGGCTATCCGGCCGCCTGGATCCTGGCCAACCGCAAACTCAACCGCAGCGCGGTGACCATCGTCCTGTTCATCCTCCCGATGTGGGTCAACGCCCTCATGCGCACCCTGGCCACGGCCGAACTCTTCAACATGCTCGGCGTCACCCTGGGCAAGGGAACCCTCCTCTTCGGCATGGTGTACGACTACCTGCCCTTCATGATCTATCCGATCTACAACATCCTCGACAAGATGGACAAGTCCTACGCGGAAGCGGCCGCCGACCTCGGCGCCAGGCCCGGGACGGTGTTCTGGAAGGTGACCGTGCCCCTGTCCATGCCCGGCGTGGCGAGCGGCGTCCTGATGGTCTTCATGCCGACGGTGAGCACCTTCGCCATCTCCGAGTTCCTGACCAACAACAAGATCAAACTCTTCGGTACCATCATCCAGGAGAACATCAACTCCTCGATGTGGAACTACGGCGCGGCCCTGGCCCTGGTGATGCTGGTCATCATCGGCCTGTCCTCGCTGCTGTCCGGCGGAGAGAAAGAAGAAATGCAGGGAGGGCTCATCTAGTGAAACGCTTTTTCGCACAACTCTACATCTGGGTGCTGCTGGTGATCCTCTATGCCCCGCTGGTGTTCATCGCCATCTTCTCCTTTACCGAGAGCAAGGTGCTGGGCAACTGGAAGGGCTTCTCCACCCGGCTCTACCAGAACCTCCTGACCGGTGACATGCAGGGCAACAGTTCCCTGCTGCAGGCGGTGGAGAACACGCTCCTGATCGCCCTGATTGCCGCGGCGCTGGCGACCCTGCTCGGGACGGTGGCGGCCATCGGCATCCACAACATGAACGGACGCAGCCGCCAGGCCATCACCTTCCTCAACAACATCCCGATGATCAACCCGGACATCATCACCGGCGTCTCGCTCTTTCTGCTGTTCGTCTTCCTGCACATCAGCCAGGGCTATACGACCGTGGTGCTGGCCCATATCACCTTCTGCACGCCCTACGTGGTGCTCAGCGTGCTGCCGAAACTCCGGCAGATGAATCCGAACATCTACGAGGCGGCCCTCGACCTGGGGGCGACACCCGGGGTGGCCCTGCGCAAGGTGCTGATCCCGCAACTGCGCGGCGGCATGGTCTCGGGCTTCATCCTGTCCTTCACCATGAGCCTGGACGATTTCGCGGTGACCTTCTTTACCCGCGGCACCATCGGCCTGGACACCCTCTCGACCTATATCTATACGGACGCGCGCAAAGGCGGCCTGACCCCGGAACTGCGTCCGCTCATGACCCTGATATTCCTGATTATTCTGGTCCTGCTGGTGGTCTTCAATGTCCGTCAGCAGCGCCTCGCCAAGAAAACACAACGCGTATGAAACGAATCCTGACCCTTCTTGCGGCGGCCCTTCTCCTGGCCTCCTGCGCCGAGGACCGCAGCCAGATCCTCAAAGTGTACAACTGGTCCGACTACATCGACGAGTCGGTGATTCCCGAATTCGAACAGTGGTATGCCGAGCAGACCGGCGAGACCGTCCGCGTCATCTACCAGACCTTCGATATCAACGAGACGATGCTCTCGAAGATCGAGAAAGGCCATGAGGACTATGATGTCGTGTGTCCTTCGGACTACATCATCGAACGGATGCTCCGGGAAGATCTCCTGCTGCCGATCGGCCGGGATTTCGGCGATACGCCCAACTACATCGACGAGAACCTCTCGCCCTATATCCGCGCCTGCTTCGACAAGATCGAGGGCGGAGACAAGAACGCCAACGACTACTCCGTTGGTTTCATGTGGGGCACGACGGGCATCCTCTACAACCCCAAATACGTCACGGACGAGGAAGCGGACACCTGGGACATCATCCGCAATCCCAAGTTCGCCGACAAGATCTTCATCAAGGATTCCCCCCGCGACGTCTATTCCCAGATCATCTTGAAAATCCATGAGCAGGACCTCGCCGAGGGAAAGGTGACGATGGACCAGCTCATGCGCTTCACCTCCGAGGAAGACATCGCCGCTGTCGAGGCCTACATGAAAGAGGCCAGCGGACTGGTGGCCGGCTGGGAGGCCGATTTCGGCAAGGACCAGATGGTGCAGGAGCGCGGCTGGGTCAACCTGACCTGGAGCGGCGATGCCTACTGGGCCATCGTAGAGGCGCGGGAAGCCGGGGTGGAACTCCGCTACCGCTGCCCGCGGGAGGGCGCGACCGTCTGGTTTGACGGCTGGGTCATTCCAAAATACGCCAGGAACGCCAAAGCCGCGCGCTACTGGATCAATTTCATGAGCCGGCCCGACATCGTCGTCCGCAACATCGACGTGATCGGCTATGTATCAACGAGTTGCGCTCCCGAGGTCCTGGACGCCTTCCAGGACGATGAACTCGATCCGATCGACCTGCGCTATTTCTTCGGTCCCGACGCCGATTCGCTCCACTGCGACCCCGTCCTCTATCCGGACCAGCGCGTCATCGAGCGCTGCACGATGGAGCATGACTGGGGCGAGCAGACGGCCCTTCTCCTTGAGATGTGGGCACGGGTCAAGGGTGACAACGCTTCCTCCTGGACCTATATCTTCCTCGGCATCGCCGCCGTGGCCGTTGTGGTCGTCCTGGCCCTGCGCGGACGCGGAAAGAAGAACCGGAAACACCGCAGATAAGATGGCGAAGATAGTGTTACTGACCGGTGCGAGCAGCGGCATCGGTTTCGATACGGCCCGGCGGCTTGCCGAGGCCGGCTGCAAGGTCTATGGCGCCGCCCGGCGCGTGGAGAAGATGGAACCGCTCCGCGAATTCGGCGTGGTTCCCATCTTCATGGACGTGACGGACGAGGCGTCGATGCAGGCGGGCGTGGAGCAAATCCTCGCGGCCGAAGGACGCATCGACGTGCTGATCAACAACGCCGGTTTCGGCTATTTCGGAGCGCTCGAGAACGTGTCGATGACCGAAGCCCGGCGGCAGATGGAGGTGAACGTTTTCGGCGTGGCCCGGCTCACGCAGCTGATCCTGCCGGCGATGCGCGCCCAGGGCAGCGGACGCATCATCAACGTGGCGTCCATCGCGGGCAAGTTCGTGCTCTATTTCGGCGGCTGGTACCATGTGTCGAAGTTCGCCCTGGAGGCCTACAGCGATGCCCTGCGCATCGAAATGAAACCCTTCGGCGTGGATGTGGTGATCATCGAGCCGGGGGCCATCAAGACCGACTGGGGCACGATCGCGGCCGACCATCTGCGCGACTCGTCCATCGGTACGCCCTACGAGAAAGAGGCGCTGCGCGAGGCCGAGACCTTCCGCCTGGCCTACACCATCCGGCTGCTGTCGAAGCCCTCGGTCATCGGAAAGGCCATCGTCCGCGCGGTGCGCAGCCGCCATCCGAAGGCACGCTACCGCACCGGTTTCGGCTCCCATTCCATTGTATTCCTCCACAATATCCTCCCCGCCCGCTGGTGGGACGCCCTGATGCGCCTGGGCGGGAAACTGAAGGTCGCAAAATAAGAGGGATACCTGTTCTTAAAGTAAAAAAGACTTTCGGGAAACCGGAAGTCTTTTTTGGAAGTGAGGACTGGCAGATTTGAACTGCCGACCTCTTGCCTGTCAAGCAAGCGCTCTAAACCAACTGAGCTAAGCCCTCATTGCGGACTGCAAATGTAGGAAGATTTCCCGAATCCACCAAATTTTCAGCCCAAAATCTTACAGGACATCCCGTAATTTCTCTTCGGCGTAGGCCTTGGTCAGAACGAAGGTCTTTTCGCGGGAGGAGGGCGCCTCGAACATCGCGTCGTCCATGATGTGCTCGCAGATGGAACGCAGTCCCCTCGCCCCCAACTTATTGCCGATGGCAGTATCGACGATGAGTTCCTTGACGCCGGGTTCAATCTCGAGACGCATGCCGTCAAGTTCGAAAAGTTTCTCGTACTGCCGCAGGACGGCGTTTTTCGGTTCCGTCAGGATGCGGAGCAGCGAGTCGCGGTCGAGCTGGTCGAGATAGGTCACCACCGGCAGACGGCCGATGATCTCGGGGATGAGGCCGTAGGCCCGCAGGTCGGGCGCAGAGACGTACTGGAGGAGATTGTCCTTGTCGATGCGCTGGCTGGAGGAAACGCCGTAGCCGATGACCTGGGTGTTGAGCCGCTGGGCGATGCGCCGCTCGATGCCCTCGAAGGCACCGCCGCAGATAAAGAGGATGTTCTGCGTGTTGACATGGACGAAGTCCTGCTCGGGATGCTTGCGGCCGCCCTTCGGCGGGACATTGACCACATTGCCCTCCAGGAGTTTCAGCATGGCCTGCTGGACACCTTCGCCGGACACGTCGCGGGTGATCGAAGGGTTGTCGCTCTTGCGGGCGATTTTGTCGATCTCGTCGATGAAGACAATCCCCCGCTCCGCCTTGGCGACATCGTAATCCGCCTCCTGCAGCAGGCGCGAGAGGATGCTCTCGACGTCCTCGCCCACGTAGCCCGCCTCCGTCAGGACTGTCGCGTCCACGATGGTGAAGGGCACGTCCAGGAGCCGGGCGATCGTGCGGGCAAGGAGGGTCTTGCCGGTGCCCGTCGGGCCGACCAGGAGGATGTTGGATTTCTCCAGGTCCACATCGTCGAACGGGCGGTCCACCAGGTTGTGTTTGATACGCTTGTAGTGGTTGTACACCGCCACGGAAAGCATCTTCTTGGCCCTGTCCTGCCCGATGACGTACTCGTCGAGGAAGGCTTTGATTTCCTTGGGCTTACGAATCTTTCCAACCGGCTTGGCAGCCCGTTTGGGAGCGGCCTGCGCGTCGAGGTCGTCGATATAGTCATGCACCAGGCGGGCGCAGTCGGGACAAAGGTCCGCATCGATTCCGTGGATCAGATACGGGACCTCCTTCTCGGAGCGGCCGCAGAACATGCAGTGGCGCTGCGATTGCTGACGTTTGGCCATACTAACGCTTCTTCTTCGACAGGATCTCGTCCACCATGCCGTAGGCCTTGGCTTCTTCGGCCGTCATCCAGTAGTCGCGCTCGCCGTCAGCGGCCACCTTCTCGTAGGGCTGGCCGCAATGTTCGGCGATGATGGTGAAGAGTTCCTTGCGGGTCTTCTCGATCTCCTGGGCGGCGATGAGGATGTCGGTCGCCTGGCCCTGCGCACCGCCGAGGGGCTGATGGATCAGCACGCGGGAATGCGGGAGGCAGGAACGCTTGCCGGGGGCGCCGGCGCACAGGAGCACGGAACCCATGGAGGCCGCCATGCCCGTGCAGATGGTCGCCACGTCCGGTTCCACCAGCTGCATCGTGTCGTAGATGCCCAGACCGGAGGAAACCTGTCCGCCGGGGGTATTGAGATACAGGGAGATATCGGCTGAGGAATCGGTCGAGGCCAGGAACAGGAGCTGGGCCTGGATGATGTTGGCCACGTCGTCGTCGATGGGGACGCCCAGGAAGATGATGCGGTCCATCATCAGGCGGCTGAACACGTCCATCGAGGCCACGTTGAGTTTGCGCTCCTCGATGATGGTCGGGTTGATGTAACTGTCAACGGCGCTCGTGTAACGATACAGGGTCGCAGAACTGATGCCACGACCCCTGCTCGCGAATTTTTCAAATTCGTTCATGGATAATTATTTAAGTTCGCGGAACTTGTCCACGGAAATCTTCTTGGGCGAAAGCGTGATGTGTTCGCGGAGGGCGGCGGTCGCCTTCTGGTTCTCGACGTTCTCTTCCATCTGGCGCGCCTGGCGCTCGTCGCTGAGCACCTGCTTGGCGGCCTCCTGGATCATCTGGGCGGGCACATTGCCCATGCCGTACATCGCGTACTGATAGGCGGCGTAGGACTCGGCGGCGGCGCGGATGTCCTTCTCCTCGACTTTCAGACCGTACTTGTCCATCACGAACTCGCGGACCATCTGCCAGCGGAAGTCGGCGAGGAAGCCGGCGAATTCGGCCTCGACCTGCTCGGCGGAGAACTTGCCCTCGTTGACCTGGATCAGCCAGCGCTTGAGGAAAGCCTCGGGCAGGGCGATGTCGGCCTTGGCCAGGAAATAGTCGCGGATGTCCTTTGTCAGCCGGTAGTCGGCCTCTTCCTTATAATTGGCGGCCAGGCGCTCGGCCACGGCGGCATCGAACTCTTCGGCGTTGTGGACCTTGTCCTCGCCGAAAAGCTGGTCGTAGGTCTCCTGGCTCTCCTGGGCGGGAACGAAGGTACGCACATTGACGATGCTGACCTGGAACTTCGGGTCCAGGGCGGCGAGTTCCTCGCGCTTGACTTTCAGCATGGCGGCGCGGTCGGCCTCGTCCGTGAAGGCGGCGTTGACGTCGATGTCGAACTTGTCGCCCGGCTTGCAGCCGACGAAGCGTTTCCTGGCGTCGCCGGCGACGTTGCGGATGGCGATGTAGGCTCCTTCGACGGTCTTTTCAGCGGAGGCGAGGTCGGCGATGACGAAATCCTCGGCACCGGCCTTGTCGGTGTCCTCGAGTTTGCCGATCTGCCGCAGCATGTTGGCCTTCATCTCCTTCTTGGCGGTCTCGGTGATGTTGATGTTGTAGTACGGCACCTTGTCTTCCTTGCCGATCCCGAAGTCCACTTTCGGGGTCTGGGCGATATCGAACTTGAAGGTGAAATCACCGCCGGAAACCCATTCGATTTCGGGCTGGTCCTCGCTGGTGAGCGGCTCGCCCACCACGCGCAGGGCGTTTTCCTTGATAAAGTCGTTCAGGCCCTGGGAAACCACCTCGTTGACGGACTCGGCGAGCGCCTGGCCACCATAGACGTGCTGGACCAGGGAAAGGGGCGCCATGCCCTTGCGGAAACCCTTGAAATCGGCGCGGCGGCGGTACTCGTTCAAACGCTTCTTCTCGGCGGCCGCATAGTCTTCCGCGGTGAGCTTGAAGGTCACCTGGAAGTTGAGATCATCGATCTGATTCTTTACTACTTGCATTGTTCTATGTGTTGTTTATATTTT
Source organism: uncultured Bacteroidales bacterium (assembly GCA_946402945.1). Lineage (GTDB taxonomy): Bacteria > Bacteroidota > Bacteroidia > Bacteroidales > UBA932 > Cryptobacteroides. The sequence goes on from CAMIYB010000021.1 coordinate 11,998, forward strand.
TTGCGAAAAAGTGTGCAAATATAGCAATAATTTACGGGTTTTGAAAACGGTTACCGGCCATTCAGCGCTTACGCTTGGGGTAAACGACCCTTTCGTGGTACATCTGGCCGAGGTAGGAGGTAAACACCGCCTTGAGGGTGTTGAGATCGCGCAGGGAGATGTCGGCCTCGTCCAGCTGGCCTTCGGACTTCTTGCCCGCGACGATGCGGTCGACAAAGGCGGAGAAGGCCTCGGGGGAAGTGTCCTTGAGCGTGCGGGAAGCGGCCTCCAGCGAGTCGGAAAGCATGAGGATGGTCTGCTCCTTGGTCCAGGGCTTGCGGCCGTCGTAGATAAAGTCGGAGGTACGCGAGGGGTCCCCTCCCTCGTTGAGGTACTTGTTGAGGAAGTAAGCCGTCGCGGAGGTCCCGTGATGGGTCAGGATGAAGTCCTTGATGACCTGCGGGAGTTTGTAGCGCTCGGCCAGGGCCAGGCCGTCGGGCACGTGGCGGACGATTTCCCGGGCGCTTTCCTGCGGGGTGAGGGCGTCGTGGTAATGGGCGTCGAGGGCTTCATTCTCGATGAAGCACTGCGGGTTGTTCATCTTGCCGATGTCATGGTACAGGGCACCGGCCCGGACGAGAAGGACGTTGGCATCGATGCTGCGGGCGGCGGCATCGGCCATGTTCATGACCTGGAGGGAATGCTGGAAGGTGCCGGGGGCCTTCTGGGCGAGTTCGCGGAGGAGTTTGTTGTTGGTGTCGCAGAGTTCCTGGAGGCGCGAGTTGGAAACCAGCATGAACACACGCTCGAAGAGATAGATGAGCGGGTAGCCGGCCACGGACAGGAGGGAGCCTATGAAGAGGTAGAGGACCTTGTGGAAGTCGAAGACGGCATCCATTCCGCCGAGCAGGCGGAAGCCGGAATAGGCCACCAGGAGGGAGGAGAAGGCGATAATGGCCGCGACGAACTGCCGCCAGCCCCGGCTGAAATACGGGAAGACGAGAATGGTCACCACGCCGGAGGTCAGGTAGAGGACGAAGAGTTCCACTCCGCCCCGGGAGAAGATCAGCAGCGGCAGGAGGGTTACGATATAGACCGGCAGCACGACACGCGTCTTGAAGAAGGCCATCAGGTACAGGGCCGCCAGCGAGAAGGGCATGATGTACAGCAGGTCGGGATTGATCTTGCCCAGCAGCAGCGCCGCGATGGTGAAGAGCAGGAAGATGAAGACCAGGTAGAGATAGCGGTTGAAGTCGTCGAAGACGAGCGGATTGGTGTAGAGGACCGACAGGAAGAGGATCAGCACCAGCAGCAGGGCGATGATGGCGTTGCCGGCCCAGAGGAAGAAGCGCGGGCCGTCATAGCCCAGGCTGGCCTCGTATTCGGTCTTGTAGGAATCGAGCATCTGGCACACTTCCGCCGTGACGAGTTCGCCCTCGGAGACAATCACCGCCCCGGCGCCGACGAAGCCCTGGGTCGGGGAAATGTAGTCGGCGGACTCGGCATGGACCAGGGCCGTCGTCTCCTTGTCGAAGAGGAGGTTGGGCACGACGATGTCATAGACGCCGACGGCCTGGAAGAGGGAGTCCACGCGCAGGAGCGGATTGTCCCGGCGGGCGTCGGCCAGGAGCCGCTCCCGGGCCGTCGTGACCGTAAACACTTCAGAGGCAGGCACCCGCGTGGCACGTTTGTCCCGCTGGAGGAAGATGACGCTCTCGCCCTGGGCGTCGTCGGAAAGGACGCCGCGGTTGTAGATTTCGGAGAGCGAGGTGACGACGCGCAACTTCAGGTCGCCCTCCAGCGGCAGGCTTTCCGCCGAGGCGATGCTCCCCTCCCCGGCCGCTTCACTGTAGCGGTAGTACGGCAGGATGCGCGAGCCGGCCGCCTCGCGTTCCTGGGCGAGTTGTTCGGGCGTCTTGAGCACGGGAAAGTCGAACTGGGCCACGAGGGTCTCGTAGGTCCAGGGGGCGCCTTTGCGGTAGTCGTAATCAAACTTGCCGCCCCGGGGCAGAATGCACACGAGGACGGCCAGCAGGACGGCCAGGGTGATATAGACGCGGAGGTCGCCCGGAAGTTGTTTGTTTTTCATACTTCTTTATTTGAACGGACTGCCGGCCTCCCGCGCGATATAGCGGTAGGTCAGGCGGTCGGTCAGGTCGGGAAAGAGGTTGTGGGCCAGGACGGTGAGCTTACCCAAAGCCGTGAGCGTCATGTGGTTGCGACGCTTGCGCAGGCCCTTGAGCAGGTATTCCGCACAACGTTCGGCACTCATCAGGCTGCCTTCGTCGAGCGGGGTCTCCCCCTGGGCCGAACCGTCGGCCGTGAGGGCGGCGTTGCGCACGTTGGAGGCGGTGTAGCCCGGGGCGAAGACCATCACGTGGAGGCCGTCGCGCAGATGTTCGATACGAACGGTGTCGAGGAAGCCGCGGACGGCATACTTCGAGGCGGAGTAGCCCGTACGCGCCGGGAGCGCGGAGTAGCCGGCGATGGAAATGACACCGACAACCGACCCGCGGGACACCAGCAGGTATGGCAGCGCATGCTTGGTACAATAGACCGTACCCCAGAAATTGACGTCCATCAGACGATGCAGGACGCTGAGGTCCAAGTCTTTGAACATGGCGCGCATGGAGATGCCGGCGTTGTTGACGAGGATGTCGATGCGGCCCCAGCGGGCCACGGTGGCATCGATCAGGGCCTTGCACTCGGCTTCGACGGTGACGTCGGTACGGACGCAGAGGACCTCCGGTCCCACGGAAGGAGCCAGTTCCAGCAACTTGTCATAGGAGCGGGCGGCCATCACGACCTTCGCCCCGGCGCTGCCGAAAGCACGCGCGGCGGCGAGTCCGATACCCGAACTCGCCCCCGTCACGATGACGACTTTTCCCTGGAAGAAACGGTCCATCAGTCCACTTTCATGGCCGCGATGTCGTCGCCGTCATAGGCGCCGGCATCCAGTTTGGCCTTGATTTCCTTGAAAGCCTTGAGGGTGTACTGCACATCTTCCATGGTGTGCGCCGCCGTACAGACGATGCGGAAGATGATCATGCCCTTCGGAATGACCGGGTAGATGACCATGGAGCAGAAGATGCGGTAGTTCTCGCGCAGGTCCTTGGCCATCTTGGTGGCCTGGGCCACGCCGCCCTTGATGTGGACGGGCGTCACGCAGGCTTCCGCCTCGCCGATGTCGAAACCCTCGGCACGGAAGCCGTCCTGGATGGCATGGGTGATCTGCCAGCACTTCGCGCGCAGCGCGTCGCCCTCGGGCGAATCGATGATCTCCATGCGCTTGATGTTGCCCAGGACCAGGGCCATCGGAAGGCTCTTGGCGTACATCTGGCTGCGCATGTTGAAGCGCAGGTAATTGATGATGGCGCGGGGGCCGGCGATGAAGCCGCCGATGGAGGCCATGCTCTTGGCGAAGGCGCCGATGTAGAGGTCGATCTGGTCCATGACGCCGAAATGCTCGGAGGTGCCGCGGCCGTGGGGGCCGAGCAGGCCGAAGCCGTGGGCGTCGTCGATGAGGATGCGGAAGGGGTATTTCTGCTTGAGGGCCACGATCTCGTCCAGTTTGCCGAGGGCGCCGGTCATGCCGTAAACGCCTTCGGTGATCAGGAGGACGCCGCCGCCGTTCGCATCGGCCTCGGCGCAGGCGCGGGCGAGCACCTTCTCGCAGTCCGCCATGTTGTTGTGGCGGTATTTGTATTTGCTGCCGATGTGGAGGCGGATGCCGTCCAGCAGGCAGGCATGGCATTCGGCGTCATAGACGATAACGTCGTGACGGAAGGTCAGCGCGTCGATGGCCGATACGATGCCCTGGTAGCCGAAGTTGAAGAGGTAGGCGTCCTCCTTCTTCTCGAAGTCGGCGAAAATCTTTTCGAGTTTCTCGTGGTAGCGGGTGTGGCCCGACATCATGCGGGCGCCCATCGGATAGGCCAGGCCCCACTCGGCGGCGGCCTCCGCGTCGGCCTTGCGGACGGCGGGATGGTTGGCCAGGCCGAGATAGTTGTTGAGGCTCCAGTTGAGGACGGGTATGCCGTTGAAAATCATGTGGGGACCGAGCTCGCCTTCAAGGCGCGGATACATGTAGTAGCCGAAGCCCTGTTCGAAGTATTGGCCGATCGGGCCGCCGGAATCCCGGGAAATTCTGTCAAAAATATCCAGCATGTCTATTTGGTTTTAGGTTTAGCAGCAAGGTTTTATGCGTCAATATTGGCGTAGTGGGCATTCTCTTCGATGAACTGGCGGCGCGGCGGGACGTCGTCCCCCATCAGCATGGAGAAGGTCCGTTCGGCCTCGGCGGCGTTTTCGATGGTAATCTGCCGCAGGAGACGGGTCTCCGGATTCATGGTGGTGCTCCAGAGCTGCTCGTCGCTCATTTCGCCCAGACCTTTGTAGCGCTGGACGGTGATGCCCTTTTCGGAGCCCTTGCCCAGGCGGGCGGTGGCTTCGGCACGCTGGGCGTCGGTCCAGCAGTAAACCTCTTCCTTGCCTTTCTTGACCAGGTAGAGCGGCGGGGTCGCCAGATAGACGTAGCCGTTCTTGATGAGGTCTAACATATAGCGGAAGAAGAAGGTGAGGATGAGGGTGGCAATGTGGCTGCCGTCCACATCGGCATCGGTCATGATGATGACTTTGTGGTAGCGCAACTTACTGAGGTCCATGCGTTTCTCGCCGGTCTCGTCTTCTTGGGCCACGCTCACGCCGAGGGCGGTGTAGATATTGCGGACTTCCTGGCTTTCGAAGGCGCGGTCGCCGGCGGCTTTCTCCACGTTGAGGATCTTGCCGCGGAGCGGAAGGATGGCCTGGATGCGACGGTCGCGGCCCTGCTTGGCCGTTCCGCCTGCGGAGTCACCCTCGACGAGGAAGAGTTCGCACTGTTCGGGGTCGCGCTCGGAGCAGTCGGCCAGTTTGCCGGGCATGCCGGCGCCGGACATGACGGTCTTGCGCTGGACCATCTCGCGGGCCTTGCGGGCGGCCTGGCGGGCCGTAGCGGCAAGGACGACCTTCTCGATGATGGTCCTGGCCAGTTTCGGATTCTCCTCCAGGTAGATGTCCATGGCCGCGGAAGTGGCCTGGGAGACGGCGGAGGTGGCCTCCGGGTTGCCGAGTTTGGTCTTGGTCTGGCCTTCGAACTGCGGTTCGGCGACCTTGACGGAGATGACGGCGGTGAGGCCCTCGCGGAAGTCTTCCGGGGCGAGTTCGACCTTGGCCTTGGCCAGGAGGCCGTTCTTCTCGGCGTAGTTCTTCAGGGCGCGGGAAAGGCCCATCTTGAAGCCCTGGAGGTGGGTACCGCCTTCTATGGTGTTGATGTTGTTGACGTAGGAATAGATCTTCTCGCTGTAGCCCGTGTTGTACTGGAGGGCGATGTCGATGGGGATGATCTTGTCGGAATTGACGCAGACGGGCTCGGGAATGAGTTCTTCGGCGCCGGCGTCGAGGTATTTGATGAATTCCTTGAGGCCCTCCTGGGAATAGAAGACGTCGCGGCGGTTGACCTGGCGGCCGGTAGCCTTGGACTCCCCTGCCTCATCGACGACGAATTCGTCCACGAGGGAGCGCTTGTCGGTGAGGGTGATATGGATACCCTTGTTGAGGTAGGAAAGTTCGCGCAGGCGGGCGGCGAGGGTCTCGTAGCGATAGACGGTGGTCTGGGTGAAGATTTCCGGGTCGGGATGGAAGGTGATGAGGGTTCCGGTGTCTTCGCAGGTGCCGACAACCTCGACGGGGGTGATGGGCTTGCCCTTGGCGTAGCGCTGGACATAGATCTTGCCCTCGCGGTGGATTTCGGCAATCAGGAGGCTGCTGAGCGCGTTGACGCAACTCACGCCCACGCCGTGGAGACCGCCGGAGACCTTGTAACTGTTCTTGTCGAACTTACCGCCGGCATGGAGGACGGTCAGGACGACCTCGAGGGCGCTGCGGTGCTCCTTCGGATGCATGCCGGTCGGAATACCGCGGCCATTGTCCCGGACGGTGACGGAATTGTCTTCGTTGATATCGACGGTGATCTCGTTGCAGAAGCCGGCCATGGCCTCGTCGATACAGTTGTCGACGACTTCATAGACGAGGTGGTGGAGGCCGCGCTCGCCGATGTCGCCGATGTACATGGAGGGACGTTTCCGGACGGCTTCAAGGCCTTCGAGAACCTGGATACTGCTGGCGGAATACTGCTGTTCCGCTTTCAAAATCTCTTCGTTTTCTACCATATTTCTGGACGTTTTTTCTTTCTTTTCAGAGGTTCCTTATAAATCATACAAAGATAACGAAAAATGCCGGAAAAACCAAGGTTTTCCCGGCAAAATAACGCCTTGTCAAAGCCCTTTTCCGCAGGAGAAGAGAATCAGAGATTCAGGGTCAAGCCCGCGGTGACGCTGGCGCCCCGCTCGGCATAGAGCGGCGTGCGCTGGATGGGCTGGAAGAGGAGGTTGCCCGCCTCGACCCAGAAGGAGAGTTTGCGGGTGAAGGCAAACTCCGCCTGGAGCCCGAGGTCGAACCAGCCCGGGATCCGGACGGGGACCAATTGGGCGATGCCGCTCGAGGGAAGCGCCTGGGCATAGCCGCGGCGGCCGGTGGCGAATTCGCCCGTCAGACCGGCGTAGATGCGCCCTTTCCAGTTGTAGCGGGCCCGGAATTCACCGCTGAAGGCGGCGGGCTCGAAACAGGCCGGCTGCCGGTCCTGCAGGAAGAGACTGTTCCAGTTGTAACGGAGGGCGCCGTCCGCCAGCACGGAAGAGCCGTCCCAGGCGAAACGCAGGTCGGAATAGATCCGGCTGTAGTCCCGGAACGCGACGGCCGGCAGCAGGCCGACGGGCCGGCCGGCGTCGAGGGCGCCGTATGCCACGGCATCGAGCAGGCCGTTCTTATGCCACACATAGCCCACCACGTCCCACTGGTAGCGGAAGCGGGAGGCAATGTTGCCCTGGATGCCCAGGGCCGCGTGGATACGCTCCTTGGAGTTTTCGGAGAAGGGGCCCAGTTCCCGGCCGTAGAGCGGCGTGAAGAAGTGGTTGCGCGTCTTCAGGGAGGTGTAGGTGTGGAAATCGTCCCCGCCCGTGACGCGGAGGAAAGCATTCATGTAGTCGGCGATCACGTCGTAGGAGATGTGGACGTCGGGATAGACGAACTGCTTATCCGAAGAGGGATTGACCGCGAAGCCCGTAGCGCCGGCGGCAGCGCGGGCGGGATCATAGACGAAGGCGTCCGGATCATCCACGGGGATGGCGATCTTCGCGCCCAGGGACATTTCGAAGGGCCCGGTGGTGAAGATGTATTTCGGCGTCACGGACAGGTTGCCCACGTTGGAGGTGAACCAGCCGCCATAGGTGGAAATGCCGAGGAAGACGTCCGCCAGGATCTTGTTTTTCGGGCTGATGACCGGGCCGAAGGTGCCCTGGATGCGGAAATCATGGGAGTAGAGTTTCTGTCCGAGCCAGACCAGGTCGTCGGCGTTGTAGCGGTAGTCGAGGGCGGCCTTGTAGAAGAAATAGCCCTCGCCCTCCTTGTTGGAGCCGGCCGTGGCGGAAAGGAAGACGGAGTTGTAGCCGGCGGCGCCCAGGTCGGCATCCCGGGTGTGGATGCCGTTGTAGCCGATGTCGAAGGTGGCGGCGCCGGTCAGCCAGTCATAGCGGCCGTTCACGCCGGCACGCGTCTGGGAGTCATAGCCCGAACGCGAAAGCACATCGCCGAAGGGATTGGCATCCAGATGTTTCTGCGGATCCGCGACGAGGCGGTAGTCCGTCGCGGCATCGTCCTGACGGGCGGCGAAAATGTTCCAGTACTGCCCGAAAAAGGAGCGGTGGGAGGCATAGACGTCCATCTGGAAGCGGCCGGAGAATTCCGGCGACCAGACCAGGTCAAAGACGGGATGGAGGGTGTATCCGGCCCCCAGGCGGAGGTAGAGGTTGCGGCTGTGGTCAGAATCGGCCTCGGGCCGGAGCGACATCAGGTAGGGCTTGAAATCGAAGCCGCCCTTGTAGGGATTGTCGAAGACGGAGTAATCGAATTTCAGGTCGAACTTGAGCACGCTGTCCGGCACGGCCATCTTCTGAAGGGGCTTGCGGGTCTCCAGGAGTTTGCCCTCGTAGGTGCGGGTCACCTCCACGGTCGGATTGAGATCCTGGGCGGAGGCGGCAAGGCCCCAGCCGAGCAGGAACAGGACAAGGAAATATCTCGTTTTCATGGTGTTGCCTCTTTAGTTGCCCATTTCAGAAAGTTTCGCCAGGCGCATGGCCACGGCCTCGGGTACGTCGTCCGCATCGTCACGCGGGGTGTAGCCGTCACGGATGCTCTCGAAGGTGGCGCGGGCCTGCTTGAACTCCCCTTCCTCGGCGAAGGTGTCGCCCAGCAGGAGGAAACTCTTGGCCAGCCAGTAGGTCTGGCCGCCGGCCGTGCCGGAGAAGGCATAGACCTGGTCCCGGACGGAGACGAAAGCGCCGCGGTCGAAACTATCCTGGATGAGCAGGTAGGTCGCCTCAGCACCCTCTGGCGAGGAGGGATGCTCCGCAAGGGTGCGCAACTCCGTGAGGGCCTTTTCCCGCTGGCTGGTGGCCAGCAGGGACTTGGCCCGCAGGTAGGAGGCCTCGCGCCTGTCGGCGTCGGTCGAGGCTTCCGCGGCGGAGACCTTGTTGCTGTAGGTCACGGCCTCGGCGTACTGCTTGCCGGCGTAGGCCGAACGCATGAGGCCGAGGAGGGCCGTCTGGCGGTTGCTCTCGATGCGGGCCTCGGCATAGAGCATCTCGTAGCCCTTCAGGGCGTCGTCATACTGCTCCAGACTCTGGGAAAGACGGGCGTAATGGAGGATGGCGGACTCGCGGAAGGCGCCGTCCCCGCTGTCGATGACGGTCTGAAAGGCGTCACGCGCCTGCTCCTTGCGGTCGAGGTTGCGGTAGGAATCGGCCAGATAGTACTGGCTGACAGCCAGGTGTTTGCCGTTGGGATAGCGCTGCTGGTAGCCGGTCAGGGAAGAGACCGCCTTGGCGTAATTGCCGCCCAGATAGATCTGCTCGGCGGCATTGAAAAGCATCTCCTCCTTGTCGGCCTCGCTGCGCTGCTGCGCGCCGCCCAGGCCGTCGATGTAGGCCAGGTATTTCTCCGGCTCCTGCCGGGCCTGGTAGATGGACTCGATGGCCAGGAGGGCGTCCGCGGCGTATTCCGTGTTGGGGAAGCGGTTGACGACCTGCTTGTAGTAGTCCAGGGCGCGGTCGAAATCGGAACGGTTGCGGTACACCATGCCGAGGCCGATCAGGCCGCGGGCGACGAAACTCCCCTCTTTGCTGCGGGTCACCAGGAGCGAATAGATCTTTTCCGCCTCGGCGTCCCGGCCGGCCGCCACGTAGGCGGCGCCGAGTTCGGTCATGGCCTCGCCGTAGAAAGGAACCTCCGCGGGGGCGTCCTTGACCTTGGCGAGCATCTCGATCTTGCGGGCGTTGTTGCCGGTCACGCCATAGGCCATGGCGGCCTGGTAGTAGGGATAGATGTCGGTGATGTCCGGGTCTTCGGCGATGGCCTTGTTGTAGGCGGAAATGGCCGAAGGATACTGTTTGCGGGCGAAATAGCAGTCAGCCTGGCGGAGGGCGGCATCCTTGCGGTAGAGCAGGCCCTTCCCGCCGATATAGTCGCCGAACCATTTGGCCGCGAGGTCGTAATTGCCTTCCTTGAAATAGCAGTAGGCGATGTTGTACGGGATCAGTTCCCCTTCCTGACGGCCTTCCAGGGCCGAAAGGTTGTAGAGGTCGCTGAAAACGGCGCGCGCCTGGGTGAACTGGTCGTCCCGGAAGAGGGACTCGGCCATCCAGTAGCGGGAGAGCTGGTTGAAGGGGGTGAAGCGGTCGGCGTAGTAGGCCGCGGCCTTGAGGACGGGCACAGCGCTCCGCCAGGAACCGTTGCGGACCAGTTGTTCGCCGCGCAGATAATGGGCCTTCATGTAGTTGCCCACCATGTCCTTGTCGAGGGTCTCGATCTGGTCGTAGGCCTCCACGGCGCCGGCGTAGTCATGTTTGTTCAGGGCCGCCAGGGCCATGTAGGCGTAGATGCGGTCGCCCTTGACGCGGTCGGAATATTCCTGGATGTAGCGATCGAAAACGGAGGCGTCGCCGCCCAGGTCGAAGGCGAGTTTGGCGTAGTTGAAGAAAGCATCTTCCCGCACGGCGGGGTCGAAACGGACGGCCGCGGCATCCTTGAAGGCCTCCATGGCCGCTACCTTGTTCTTGGTCTGGATGTAACTGTAGCCCAGGTTGTAATTGGCCACCTGACCGAGCGAGTCGCTGCGGTCCGTCATCCGGGTGTAGTTGTCAATGGCCCCTTCATAGTCCTTCACAGCATAGAGCAGGGAGCCGGCGTAGAAGTAGTCTCCCCTGTCCTTGACGCCGTCGGCGCCGATGCGGTCGAAATAGGTCCGGGCGGACTGGATGTCGCCCCGGACCAGGTAGGACTCGGAAATGAGGCGGGCCAGATGGGCTTTGCGCTCCTCGGGCACCTTGTCGTACATGTCGGCGCCATGCTCCACGACGTAGGCGTAGTCCTTCATCATGTAGCGGCACTCCATCACGTAGTAGTTGGAGACTTCCTCGAAGCGGGGGTCGGTGCCGGCCTTCTCGAACCAGGGCAGGGCCTGCCCGAACTGGCCGCGCTCATAGAGGACATAGCCGGAGGCGTAACGGGACGGGGCCGTGTAGTCGCCCACGGGCAGGGCGTCTATCTTACGGAAGCCGTACAGGGCGGCGTCGCCGTCCCCCGTCTCGAAGGCCGTGTAGGCCTTCTTGAAGATGAATTCTTCCTGCTCACGCTCAGGGATATCACTCTCCGACAGGGAGTTGAACAAGGGAAGGGCCTCGTCGAATTCCCCGTCGTCGAAGAGGTTGCGGGCCTGCCGCCAGGTAATCTGCGGGAGCATGCCGGACCAGGGATAGATCCGGGCGTAATCGTCGATCCGTTTTTCGTAGCCGGGCGAGCGGAGATTGGCCGCGCAGAGGACGCTGTAGCCGACCGTCCGGAAGTCCGGGTCCGGAATGGCGTCGAAAGCATCGAGGGCCTGGACGAACATCCCCCGCTCATAGAGGGAGAGCGCCTCCCGGAATGCTTTCCGGTCATCGCCGCGGGCGGAAAGCCCCCCTCCCGCAACGAGCAGAAGGACTGCGGAGACGACCACGAGGAGTCTGTGATTCATATTCGAGTCAATTTTTACAAATTTACGGATTTTTTCCATTATATTTGTACATTACTGCTCAATTATTGGGCCAATCCGACGTTTTTTTATGGACAAAGGCAACCCCATCATTTCCTTCCGGGAAGCGGATATCCTCGGCGGCGACAGCACCGTCATCTACGGGCTGAACATGGACATTTTCCCCGGCGATTTCGTTTACATCGTCGGCAAGGTCGGCACCGGCAAGACCTCCATCATCCGCACCATCATCGCCGAAAACCGTCTCGGCAAGGGACAGGGCAGCGTCTGCGGCTACGACCTGACCGCGCTCCGCAAGCGCGACATCCCCTATTTGCGCCGCCGTATCGGGGTGGTGTTCCAGGATTTCCAGCTGCTGATGGACCGCAGCGTGGAGGACAACCTGTCCTTCGTGCTCAAGGCCACGGGCTGGAAAGACGCCGAGGAGATCGACCGCCGCATCCGCGAGGTGCTGGAGGCCGTGGGGATGGACAAAAAGGCCCACAAGATGCCCCACCAGCTGTCCGGCGGCGAGCAGCAGCGCATCGCCATCGCCCG
>CAMIYB010000022.1 GCA_946402945.1 uncultured Bacteroidales bacterium
CGACCTCCGGGTTATGAGCCCGACGAGCTACCAACTGCTCTACCCCGCGATGTTTGGGAGTGCAAAGGTAGGTATTTTTTTCTTGAATGCAAAATTTTTGCTTACTTTTGCATTTCGAAATCAAATGCAAGAAAATGGAAAAACTCAACAAACCTGCCATCCTGGTCGTTGATATGCTCAATGACTTCGTTACCGGGGCCCTCGGCTGCGACCGAGCCCGTGCCATTGTTCCCGCCACCGCGCGTCTGCTCGACGCAGCCCGTGAAGCCGGTGTCCCCGTCATCTTCTGCAATGACGCCCACCGTCCCGGGATCGACCGCGAACTGATCATCTGGGGCGACCACGCCATCGTCGGAACACCGGGTGCCGAAGTGATCCCGGAGCTGCATCTGTGCGAAAAGGACTATGTGGTACCCAAACGCCGCTACAGCGGTTTCTTCCAGACCGATCTCGATATCCTTCTCAAGGAACTCGGTGTGAAGACTGTCATCATGACCGGCCTCCACGCCCACATGTGCGTCCGCCACACTTCCGCCGATGCTTTCTGCCTGGGATATGACGTGGTCGTGGCCAAGGAAGCGACCGACTCCTTCACCCAGGAGGATTACCAGGCCGGCCTGGCCTATCTGAAGACCTGCTACGGCGCCGACGCTTACTCCAACGACGAACTGATCGCCGCGTTCTGATTGTCCTACAGGATAATCAGGAGGGCGAAAGTATAGAGGAGGAAGGCCTGGAAAGTCAGGCGACCGCCGGTAGAGGCGGTAATCATCGTTTCGGTGGCGTCGCTGCCGACAATCCAATCGAGGTCCCCGGCATCAGGATACTGGTGCCGGGACCATTTTTGTATCAGGTTGCCTTCATTCAGATAGACGGCGCCGCCGTTGGAACGGTTCAGCGAGATCAGGGTCTTGTAGTCGGACTGGTAGATCGGGAAGAAGTCGCGGGTCGGGGGTAATTGATAGGTCCCGGAGGCCACCAGCAGGAGAGGCTGGAAACCCCGCTCCGAGGCGGCGCGCAGCAGATCGGAAGCCGCTTCCCAGTCATTTTCGGACAGGCGGTCGGGCTGATAGGCCGACACCACCATCACCAGGGGGGCGGCGGCCAGGGAATCGAGACTGGCCCCGGACGCATCCGAAATGGGCAGCGAGGGATAGCCGCTCTCCTGGATATTGTCTTCCTTGACCAGCAATTCCTCCCGGACGAAGGTCCAGGTGGAATCGGGCAGATTGTCCAGCGTGAAGGTCCCCTGGTGGCCGTTTTTCTCATAGATAAAGGCGATGACCTCATCGTAATCGGCGCCGCCCGGGTCCACATCCTCCGATACGGCCAGGCGGGCGGAAAGGTTGAAGGGCGTGAAATCCACCAGCGGGATATTCCGCAGCGACCAGACGGAGAAAACGAGCAGGGATGCGGCGACGGCCCAGAAGCAGACGTACTTACCGCGACGGGCATCCTGCAGATCACGCAGCGGCAGGAAGGAACCGACCCAGAGCAGGAGCAGCACCCCGTTTTTCAGCAGCGACTGGAAGGGCGTCAGGTGGATGGCCTCTCCGAAGCAGCCGCATTCCATCTTGGAGCCCGTAATCCATAGCAGGAAGGTCACCAGGGTGAAAATAAGCAGCAGGATACAGGCGCTCCATGCAGCCGCTTTCCGGTACACGCCGGCCACCAGGGCCGCACCGGTCAGCGCCTCGGCCAGCGACAATAGCAGCCCGAAAACCAGGGCCGTCGGCTGGAGGAAGGCGACATGGAAGAAACGGTAGTAGCCCTCGACAATCAGCCGGGTCCCCACCGGGTCCATCAACTTGAAGATACCGGAAAGCAGGAAGACCAGACCAATGACGATGGCGCAGAAACGACGCTGGGACTGACGGAGTTCTCTCATCGGGCAAGGGCTTTATCGACAACGCGGCGGATCTTCCGGAAAATCTCTTCCGGCGGCAGCATGGCCCCGTCGGGAGCGGCGCAGTCGATCCGGATGAAAGACGGGTCCACCTCGCAACAGCGCAGATATACCTCGCGGACCCGGCGCTGGAAGGCGATATCCGCCTCGTGGATATCCTGCCGGCCCTCCAGATAGGCTCTGTCGCTGTCGCCGGAGCGACTCCCCTGCAGGCGGCTCTGCACGAAGCCGATCGGCACGTCGAGGAAGAGGTTAAGATCGGGCCTCGGCTCCCCGAAAGGACCGTACTCCGTGGACAGGATCCACTCCCGCAGGGTCTCCCGCGCGGCGGAATCCTCCAGTTTGGCGCACTGGTAGGCGACATTGGAATAGACATAGCGGTCCAGCAGGACATTCCCTCCCGCCCGGAGGGTCTCCCACATCTGCGGCGCCGCGCCATGGCGGTCCTCCGCGTACAGGAGGGCGACCAGTTGCGGGTGAACCGCTTCCAGGGCACCGAAACCACCCCGGAGAAACTTCCCGATGAGTTCGCCGTAAACGGGGGCGTCATAGCGGGGGAAATGGATGTATTCCAGCGGCGCGGAAAGGGTCTGGAGATAGTCCTTAAGCAGACGGACCTGGGTGGACTTCCCGGACCCGTCCAAACCTTCAATCACAAAGAGCATATCTTTCTCTACATATATTCATCGTCCCACGGTTTCTTTTCCACCCGGAAACGCTTGGCGTAGCGCGGACCGAAGGTCATGGTGATGCCGATTTTCGTCGTTATGTTCAAATTGTCCAGCGGGAAATTCAGGGGCATCGTACCATGGCTGAAGGAGTATTTGGGCGTAAAGCGAAGCCCGGGGGCCTCGGCCGCCACAAAAATCGCCAGCAAGGGAAGTTGCAGATGCACCGCGGCGCCCAGAGAGGATCCGAAGGACGAATAGGCATAACTGAGGCCCAGCCCGAAGAAGGACACGGGCGCGACATTGACGCTGGCACGCGCCTCCGTCCAGGAGAACTGCCACTCGAAGTGGTGGGTTACCAGCAGACCGGCCGAGAGAGCCTTCCAGAAAGGCAGGAACACCTGCGCCCCGACATTGACCGTGGCGGGCAGCCACTCCGCAGATTGGGTGCCCGTGTACCCCGGCACCTGGCCGAACTCGAACATCTGGAGGAGTTTATCCTTTTCGGCCTCCAACTGCTCACCCAGGGTCTCCGTGGAATTGACATCGATCTGCAGCCCCTCGAACTTGTAGTTGCCGGCCATGGACGCATAGAAACCGTTGTCCCAGCGCATCCGGCCCAGGTCCAGGATAGCGGCGGAAAGCTGGATCCAGGGCAATACGTCGAAAGTAGCGCCCAGGTCGACGCCGAAGCCCATGCCGTTCACGCGAAAGCCGCTCAAGTCGAATCCGAAGGAGGAGAAGTCGATGACATTCCTTCCCGGAACGTTCTCAGACTCCCGCCAGCCCAGGGAAATCGGGCCCAGGTCGCCGACCATGGAAGCCTTGGCATTCACGCTGATTTCCTGGCCGTTGATCTTCATGTCGAAGGTTTCCAGATCGATCTTGGCCGAGGCCAGGCCGAACAGGACCTTCACCTTGGCGCCGACGCGCAACCTTTTCCCGATGGGATAGGAAAGGCCATAGGACGCTTCCGCATACAGGCGGGCACGGAAATCCATGTCCTGCAGCGAGAAGGTATCACCGTTCACCGTCCCGGTCTTCATGAAACGGAAGAGGTCGCGGGGGAGGTTGAAAACAACGCCTCCCCGCAGGCCGAAGTTCAGGCTCGAGAAAGCGCGGCTGTCATGCAGCACACCCAGGGAGAAAAGATCGACGGAGACATTGGCTGAAAGCAGGTTGTTCGCGCGGATCCTGGACAGGAATTCCTGCTCCGAGACACGATTGTTGAGGAAGGTATATACCTGACCGTCCTTCGGATAGAGGAAGGTCTGGAGACCGAAACCGGAATTCACCCCGGCAGAAACATCCCCAAGCACCAGGGCCATATAATCCTTGTAGGCATACTGGGCCGGATTGATTTTGTGACGGTAAAGGTATCCCTCCATGAAATAGGACGTACGGTCAGAAGAAAGCCCCTGTGCGGAAGCCAGGAAGGCTCCGCACGAGAACAGGCCCAGGACAGGAAGAACCGTCCGAAGAAACAATCGCCGCATAAAGAATCGGGATAAGGATTACTTGCCGCCCGCCAGCCCGCCGGCGTTGATTGTCACGCCGGAAGAGA
Source organism: uncultured Bacteroidales bacterium (assembly GCA_946402945.1). GTDB lineage: Bacteria > Bacteroidota > Bacteroidia > Bacteroidales > UBA932 > Cryptobacteroides. The sequence goes on from CAMIYB010000022.1 coordinate 4,139, forward strand.
GTTTCACGGAAGCATTCTTGATTTCCAGGCCCATATCCTTGTTGAGGACGGCCCCTACCTTCGGATCCCCGGCGACGAGATTCAGACGCACGCCGTTGAAATTGATGGTCTGGCCCTCGTCCACACTCAGTTGGAGTTCCATCCGTGAAGAAGTCGGAGACGCGATGCTGCCGGCCTGAACCGGGGCCTGGCCATTCTGCCCAGCGCCGACCAGCACGGCCTTGATGCCGGGGATCAGGACACCGTCCGCGTCGATGACCTCCGCCGTCAACCCGAAGGAAATCGGCAGGGAATTGACCACGTCAAAGAACACCTGCGCCTCGGTAAAGGAGACATTGTCGCCCAGGTCCACCTTGAGATTGCCCAGATCGTAGTCGATATCGACGGACATGTTCTCGCCGAAGGCCAGCGGCGCATCGATGAGGTAATTGACCGTCACGGCATATTTGTCCTCGATGGGGATGACCACGTCGTCCGCCTTGGCGGAAACCGTGATTTCGTCCACCAGGAGTTTCTCCGGAATCGGATAAAGGAAATCGCCGAGGTTGGGGATCTGCCGCTCGGAGTATCCCTCCCGGCCGGAAGGCTCCCGCAGGTAGAAGCAGAAATCGGTCTTGCCGCCGCCGGCGATGAGGATGGGATCGTCGGCCGTTCCGACCGCGAGGAAGCGCTGCGTCTGTTCACTGTCGTCTTCCCCGCTCAGGGCCGTGATGCCGGTGTAGAGCGACGCCCCGACCGGGAAATCATTCTGCAGATTGAAGAAAAGGCGGAGTTCATAGGGATCGATGCGGGTATCCGTACTCCGGAGTTGTTCGGGAATATCCTTGATTTCCACGGTGGTCCCTTCCACGACGCGCTTGACATCAAAGCCGGCACGGACGGAGTTGATGGTGATCTCCCCGATTTCGAGGGACTTGCTGAAGGTACCCGTGCGGAAGGAGCCGCTGCCCACGGTACAATCGGAGGCACTCAGGGAAAGGGCGGCCGTAAGGACCACTTCGTCATCCACGACCAACTTGCGTTTGGGCTTGCCTTCCTCGTCCTCGCCGTCATCCACAATACCTTGGCCTTCCGGGACTTTCTCGAAGTTGATACCCTTGACGTCGCAGACGATCTCCGTGGGCTTGTCCGCCTCGAGCACCAGCGCGTCGGCCGTCACTTTGTTGCCGGAGAAGGCCATGCCTTCGGGACTGACGGAAGCGAACTCCACCCACTCGGGGAAGGTAATTTCCAGATTCCGGAAGGTCGCCCGTGAGAAGGGCACCTTGTCGGATTCATAGGCGAGCGTGAGCACGATGTTGCCTTCACCGTCAACGCGGAAAACCTTCGTCACCTCTGTGGGGAAATCCTCGGAGGTCACTTTCACGTCGAAACGGGTCTCGACGGGGATGCCGGAGCATACGCCGAAATCGGTGCCGAGCGCCAGCGCAGACGGAGCGGTGGCATAGAAGGGGCTTTCCTCGACACTCACGCCGTCGATGTGCTTGACGTTGAGTTCGATTTCCTGCACCAGCGGCTCCCCTTCGAAATAGAGATAGTAGTCGCCGTTCTCGCGGACACGGATCACGCCGTCGTTCCCTTCGAGCTGGAGAATGTCCCCGAGGGTCAGTTTGTTGACGCTACCGACGGGAATCTCCACGGGAGGGATGTTCACCTCGGTGTTGAGGTTGTCCAGATTGTAGGCCGGATCGACACAGGATACCGTGGCGAATGCGGTTGCCGCAAACACGGAAAGGGCTGAATATACTTTTTTCATTTTCAGAAATATTAATTGCCGTTAATCGGTCAAAGATACGAAATAATTTCGAGTATTCAGCACGGAACGCGCAGAAATTCAGCAGGAAAGGGCCCGGTAGAGGGCGACGGTCCGACGGGCCTCGGCCACATCGTGGACCCGGAGGATGTCCGCCCCCTCCTGCAAGGCGCGCAACTGGACCACCTGAGTGGCCGGAAGCGCCTCCTCGGGAGAGATGCCGAAACGCTTATACACCATGCTTTTACGGGAAAGGCCGACGAGGATGGGCCGGCCATGGCGCAGAAGCCGGGAGAGGCCGCGCAGGAGTTCGTCGTTCTGGCCGGTCGTCTTCGCGAAACCGAAACCGGGATCGAGCGTCCAGTCCCGCAGGCCATGGCGACGCGCCCGGGCGGCGAAGGCGGAAAAAAAAGCGGAAACCGCCGCTACGACCCCCTCAGGGTAATCCGTCAGCGCCTGCATGGTCGAGGGTGTCCCCCGCATGTGCATGGCGATGTAAGGCAGGCCGAGCCGGCCCGCCAGCGGCAGCATCGCGCGGTCGCCCGCCCCCGCCGTGATATCATTGACCGTCAGGGGCCCGTAAAGGTCATAAGCCCGCTCGGCGACGGAAGCCCACCAGGTATCGACGGAAAGGGGAACCGGCAGGCCGCGGAGCGCCCGGAGCAGCGGTTCCAGCCGCTTCCATTCCTCCTCCGGACCGGGGTTGACGGCACCCGGGCGGGAGGATGCGGCGCCGACGTCGATGCGGTCGGCCCCTTCATGGAGAAGGGTCTCGACGCGCCGCAGGGCGGCCTTGACCCCCGGGGTCCGGCCGGACGCAAAAAAGGAATCGCCGTCGAGATTGACGATTCCCATCACTTCGATGCGGCGGGCGGGATCTTTCATCTGGTCTCGAGATAGACATCCTCGCCGGGCGCGGCGAAGCCGAAATTCTCCCGGGCGAATTTCTCCAGGGTGTCGCGGTCGTTGGAAAGGCGGCCGATCTGGGCGTCCATCCGCTCGATCTCCTGACGGTACACCTCCACCTGGCGCTGCTGGCGGCGCAACTCTATGCCCGCCCGGGCCCAGCGGATGAGGCTGGAATGGCCGAAGAACGTGACAATGACCAGGAAAACGGCCGTCGACCAGACGGCATAACGCACGAACGAACGGTGCTCTCCGTTCCATATGTCCTTCAACTTGCCCATTTTTACCGTTTTTCTCCGGATTCTCCACAAAAATAGTTAAATTCGCACGATAAAAGAAATATTTTTCGCATGAAACCTACACTTTTAGTTCTTGCTGCCGGAATGGGCAGCCGCTACGGCGGCCTCAAGCAGATGGACGGGCTCGGCCCCTCCGGGGAAACCATCATCGACTACTCCATCTACGACGCCGTCGCCGCCGGCTTCGGTAAAGTCGTCTATATCGTCCGTGAGTACTTCCTCGACCAGATGAAGAAGACCGTGGAGGCCAAATACGGCCATGTCCGCTGCATCGACGGCTCCCCGCTCGAGTTCGTCTTCGTGACCCAGGAACTGGACAAGATCCCCGCCGGGATTCCCGTCAATCCGGAGCGGCAGAAGCCCTGGGGCACGGCCCATGCTGTGCTGATGGCCCGGGATGTCATCCACGAGCCCTTCGCCGTCATCAACGGGGACGACTACTACGGCAAGGAATCCTTCCGCATCCTCGCGGACTGGCTCCGCGCCCACGAAGGCTCGCAGGGCATCTACAGCATCGTCGGCTTCCAGCTGAGCAACACGCTCTCGGAATCGGGCGGCGTCTCCCGCGGCATCTGCTTCTATGATGCGAAAGGCCATCTCCAGAGCATCGCCGAGCACCTGAACATCGCCCGCGAGGCCGACGGGAAGGTCTATGGAGACAACTCCACCAACGGCGAGACCCACCTCGAACTGGACGGAAAGGCCCTCTGCTCGATGAACATGTGGGGCTTCACCCCGGACTACTTCTCCCGCAGCGCCGAACTCTTCGACACCTTCCTCCGCGACTTCGGACAGGAACTCAAAAAAGAGTTCTACATTCCCTTCGCGGTCGATTCGATCATCCACTCCGGCAACGGCTCATGCGAGGTGCTTTCCACCCCTGACCACTGGTTCGGCGTGACCTACAAAGAAGACCGGCCTGCCGTCGTGGCCAAATTCCAGGAACTGGTCGACAAGGGCATCTATCCTTCCCCGCTCTACTAGCGCCATGGCCTTTTTCAGGAAACTCCGCACGCCGGATTACGACCTCTTCGCCCCCCACGCCTGGTATGTTCCGGGCGTGGGCGGCATGTTCGTCCTGCTGGGCTGGCTGCTTGTCGGCGCCATCCTGGCGGCCGTCCTCCAGGCGGTTTTCACCGCCATTTTCGGCGCCGAAGCCGGCGTGGAATACGGGACGCTGCTTTCCTACCCGGTCATGTTCATCCCGCCGATGATCTTCGCCCGGCTCGCCAGCGGACGCAACACCCTTTTCGAGACCGGTTACAAACTGGACAACGCACACTTCGCCCCGCTCGGAGCCCTTCCGGCCGCCCTTCTGGTCATCCTGGCCACCCTGGCCGCCGCCTTCTGCTCCGACGCCTTCACTTCCGTCCTGCCGCCCATGCCCGAATGGCTGGCGGAGGCACTCAAGCAGCTGACCCAGGGAAAAGTCTGGGTCAACTTCCTGTGCGTGAGCATCTTCGCTCCCTTCTTCGAGGAGTGGCTCTGCCGGGGCATGGTCCTGCGCGGCCTGCTGAACCACCGCCGCGCCGACGGCTCCCGCATGCGTCCGGAATGGGCCATCGTTCTCTCCGCCCTCTTCTTCGCCTTCATCCACCTCAACCCCTGGCAGGCCATCCCGGCCTTCCTGCTGGGCTGCATCTTCGGCTACGTGTACTGGCGGACCGGCTCGCTCCGGCTCACCATGCTGATGCATTTCGCCAACAACACCATGGCCCTGGCCCTCGGCCACACCGCCCTGTTCAAGGATGCCGAATCCTGGCTGGATGTCATCCCCAAGGGCTGGTACGCCGCCGGTTTCGTGGTCTGCGGCTGCATCCTGGCCGCCGTCCTCCTCGCCTTCCGGAAGATCGCCATCCCCACCCCGCAGGGCAACTGCGACGAAATCCCCGCGGAATAGCGCCCGAACGCGCCGTGGAACATTTGTGGAACAAAAGCGGCAATTTCTACAGGATTGTGAAAGAAATTGCTTAAATTTGCCTGTTATGAAAGTTATCGCCATCGCCAATCAGAAAGGCGGTGTGGGTAAGACCACTACCGCCATTAACCTCGCCGCCTCCCTCGCGGTGCTGGAGAAGAAGGTGCTCGTCATCGACGCCGACCCGCAGGCAAATACGACTTCGGGCTTGAATTTCAATCCCCAGGACGACCAGGGACGCACGCTCTACGAGGTGCTCATCGGCAAACTGGACATCCGCGACGCGCTGGTCCAGACCGAAATGGCCTCCCTCCACCTGATTCCCTCCCACGTCAACCTCGTGGGGGCCGAATTCGAGTTGCTGGACGTGGAAAACCGGGAGTCCGTGCTGAAGAACGCCCTGGCACCCCTGCGCGAGGAATACGACTACATCATCATAGACTGTTCCCCCTCCCTGGGCCTGATCACGGTCAATTCCCTGACGGCGGCCGACTCGGTCATCATCCCCGTCCAGCCGGAGTTCTTCGCCCTCGAAGGCCTGGCCAAACTGCTGGAGACCATCCGCATCGTCCAGAAGGGCCTCAACCCCGCCCTGACCATCGAAGGTTTCATCGTCACCATGTTTGACGGCCGCACCCGCATGCATACGCAGGTGGTCGGCGAACTGCGCGAAAACTTCGGCGACCTGGTGTTCAAGACCATCATCCAGCGCAACATCCGCCTGAGCGAGGCGCCTTCCTACGGGAAGCCCATCGTCCTCTACGACGTGATGAGCACCGGTTCGTCCAACTACCTGGCCATGGCCCGGGAATTACTTAAAAGAAACGCAAGCGACCATGAGCAATAAACCGCAAAGAGGCCTCGGCAAGGGTCTCAGTTCCCTGCTGCGGGACGCCGAAGATGTCGGCAGCCTGCGCAAGCCCGTCGGCTACGTCAACAAAGAAATCGTGGGCGCCACCGAGCCCCAGGACACCGCCGACATCCTCCGCATCCCGGCCGACATGATCGAGCCAAACCCCTTCCAGCCGCGTATGTCCTTCGACAGCGAAGCCCTGGCGGAGCTGGCCGATTCCATCCGCACCTTCGGGCTCATCCAGCCCATCACCGTACGCCGCAAGGCGAAGGACAAATACCAGATTATCAGCGGGGAACGCCGTTTCCGCGCCTGCCGTCTGGCCGGCATGGACATGATTCCCGCCTACATCCGCGACGCCTCCGAGCAGGGCATGCTGGAGATGGCCATCGTCGAGAACATCCAGCGCGAGAACCTCGACCCCATCGAAGTGGCCATGAGTTACCAGCGCCTCATCGAAGAGTGCAACCTCACCCAGGAGCAGATGGCGACCCGCGTGGGCAAGAAGCGCGCCTCGGTGACCAATTACCTCCGCCTCCTCAAACTCCCGGCCAAGGTCCAGCACGACCTCAAGGTGGGCCTGCTCTCCGTGGGCCATGCCAAGGTGTTGCTGGGCGTGGACGACACCGTGCTCCAGGAGAGCCTCTGCGACCAGGTGATCGCCTCCGACCTGTCGGTGCGGCAGCTCGAGGAGCGCCTGCGCCGCCTCGCCCAGGAGGAAAAACCCGCAAAACCCGCCCAGGAACTGCCCGACGACTATTACAAAGTACTGGAGCGCATCGGCAAATACTTCAGCAACAACATCTCGCTGCGCCGCTCCGCCTCCGGAAAGGGCACCATGACCATCCGCTTCAACTCTGACGAAGAAATGCAGGCCTTCCTCAAGGCCCTCGACGAGAAAAATCTCTAGATGAAGCGTGCGGTCCAATATCTGCTGGCCATCCTCCTGCTGTCCGTCCTTCCCGTGAGGGGGTACGCCCAGTTCCGGGAAGAAGCCTTCCAGCAAAGTTACAACGACGACGCCGATACCCTCGGGCGCGATACCACCGACGTGCTCTTTTCCTTCAAAGAGTTCTTCGGCGGCATCAACCATACGCAGAACGCCCGCATCGGTACCATGTTCGCCGGCTCGATGGTCTTCATCGGCGCCCAGCAGATGCACAACCGCCAATACTGGAAACTCCCCATCATCTACACCGGCATCCTCGGGACGACGGGCATGGGAATCTGGATGAACAACCGCTACCGCCAGGAAGGCGGGGAGCAGTTCCGGCAGATGAGCACCTGGTTTTTCGCCGGGGCCGGACTCATCTACTGGGGCGCCCTGATGGACGGCGTGGTGAACTACAAGCGGCAGATCCCCCACCAGCCCGGCAAGGCCACCCTCTATTCCCTGCTCCTGCCCGGCCTCGGACAGGCCTACAACGGCGAATACTGGAAGATTCCCATCTACTACGGCTTCATGGTGGGCGCCGCCCATTTCCTGGCCGTCAACGCCCGCAACTACGAGCGGTACCGCAGCATCTACAACGCCGCTTCGGCGGAGGACAGCACCTACAGCGGCAACATTTCCGCCGCCACGGCCCTGGAATACCGCAACATTTTCCGTCGCTACCGCGACTATTCGGTGGTCGCGCTGCTGGGTTTCTACCTGCTGCAGGTCATCGATGCCAATGTATTCTCCTACATGGGCGACTTTGAGATTACCGACGACATTACCCTGCAGGTGACGCCGTCGGTCATTACGGACCGGCCGGCCTTTACCGGCGGCACCTATGCCTACCAGAACACGGGCCTCCATTACCAGTCCGGCGTCCAGCCCGGTTTCGGCCTGCGCTTCGGCCTCACATTCTGATTTTGAAGAGATTGACTATGAAGAGATTGCTCTGCGCCCTGGCGGCTTTTCTCCTGCTCCTGCCGACCCTCCCCGCACAAACCGCACGGCACGACAGCCTCGCCCGCAAGTCCCGGAAGGAACTCATCCGCGACCACAGGGCCATGGCGGCCGAACTGGACTCGCTGCGGGCCCTGCTGGAAGAGTACCGGGAGCGGCTGCGCCTGGACGACAGCCTCCATGCCGACCTGATGGAGATCTACCAGGAAAACGAGGACAAGGTGGGCGCCGGCCTGATGGACGACAGGCAGACCGACAGCCTCATCAGCCTCTGGTACCTCCACCGCCAGGCCCGCGACCTCCAGGAAGGGGAAGGATACGACATGGACTCCATCCATTTCGAATCCAACGTGCCGGACAGCGTCTATCTTCAGCGCCTGGCCAGGATGAACTCCTACATCACCCTGCCCTACAACGAGAAGGTGCGGGACTACATCATCCTCTATTCCGAAAAGATGCCCACGCGCATGCAGCAGTTGCTCGGCCTCTCCTCCTATTACTTCCCCATTTTCGAAGAGACCTTCGACCGTTACGGGATCCCCGGCGAACTCAAATACATGGCCGTGGTCGAGTCGGCCCTCAACCCGACGGCCGTCTCCCGGGCCAACGCCAAGGGCATGTGGCAGTTTATGTACAACACCGCCCGCAGTTACGGCCTGACCATCAATTCCTATGTGGACGAGCGGCTGGACCCGGTCAAATCGGCCGACGCCGCCGCCCGTTATCTGCGGGACGCCTACCGGACTTTCGGGGACTGGAACCTGGCCATCTCCTCCTACAACTGCGGTTCGGGCAATGTGCTGAAAGCCATCCGCCGCAGCGACAGCCGGGAGTTCTGGAATCTCTATGAATTCCTGCCCCACGAGACCCGCGGCTACGTACCCGCCTTCGTGGGAGCGATGTACGCCTTCACCTACTACAAGGAGCACGGCATGACGCCGACCCCGTGCAGCATGCCGGCCCACGTAGATACGATAGAGGTGCGTCAGATGCTGCATTTCCAGCAGGTGGCCGACGTGGTGGGCGTGCCGATGGAGACCCTGCGCGAACTGAACCCGCAATACATCCACGACATCATTCCGGGCGCGGAAAAGCCCTATACCCTGCGGCTGCCCTTCAAGTACACGGGAACCTTCATCGACCGCGAAGACTCGGTCTATACCCACAGGGCCAAGGAACTTTTCTCCCCGGCCACGCTGGAGAATATCAAGAACGCCGGAACGGCCGAAGCGGAACGCATCGTCTATAAGGTAAAGAGCGGAGACTACCTCGGCAAGATCGCCGCCCGCTACCATGTGGGCGTAAACGACATCAAGCGATGGAACAATCTGCGCAGCAACAACTTGCGCATCGGACAGCGGCTCGTCATCTATAAGCGGGGATACCGTCCGGCCGCCTCGTCGCAGGGGGCTTCCTCCTCCGGCGGCAGTTCCTCCCGCAGCACGGCTTCCTCCGGAGGCTCTTCCTCCGGCTCCGCGCCTTCCGGCGGGACCCTGGCCAGCGGCATCACCACGGGAGAAGTTCTGGACACCTATACGGTCAAGGCCGGCGACACGCTCTACGACATTGCCAAGAACTATCACGGCGTGAGCGCCAACGACATCATGAAGTTCAACGGCATCTCTTCCAACAAGATCCATCCGGGCCTCAAACTCCGGATTCCGAAACCTTAGAAATCCAGCATCAACTGCACCCGGAGCCCGGCCACGCCGGGCTTCGGCTTTTCCGACCAGGGCCATGCCGTCCAGGAGGCGCGCAGATAGGACTTGAGCCGCAGGCCCGGCCAGTGGTGCCTGAAACTCCCGACCAGGCTCAGCGCGTAACCCCGCCCATAATAGGCCGGTACCGTAAAATGGCCCGGCGCATCGCGTTCATAGCAATAGACCCTGTCGTCCCAGTTGTCCACCCGGAAGAGAGTCCCCCGCAGATAAAGCGAGCCCGCTTCCCGTTTCCATCCGCCCTCCAAATAGCCCAGAAGGGCCAGCTGACGGCTATAGACGGCGTTGAGCCGGGCTGCCGCGTTCCATTCGCCCCGCTGCCAGAGGACATCCGCCCGAAGGTCGGCACGCTGGACGGGGGCCTCGCCGCGCAACCGTTCCGAAAGCCGCCATTTCCAGGTCCAGGCCCCGCCCGTCGCCGAGCCCGAGAGCAGCAGTTTCAGTTGCCGGCGGCCGGAGGAGGGATGCCAGACCCCGTCGAGGGAAGCCGTCCAGGATCCCCTCTGGCCGGTCAGGGAAAGGCCCGCCTCGTCGGTAGTCCGGGTGCTGCTGCGAAGGGCGCCCGCCTCCGCCGCGGAAAATCCTGCGGGATAATAGCGCAGCGCTACGCCCAGGCGGGTTTTCCCCCAGGGGAACACCACGCCCGCAAGGCCGGCCGGCTTGCGCGAGAGGAAATCCCAGGCCCCTTCCGCAAAGCCATCCACGCCCCGCCAGCAGGCGCGGCCGTCCAGCGACAGTTTGGCCAGGGAGAGGGCCCCGGAGGATGCATCGGCCCGGCAGAGGCCGGTCAGGCCCACCTGCCCGTTGCGCCCGAGCCAGGACACATTGAGCAGGGGGAGAAGCGCCGGCTGCCAGGGCTTTCCGGCCTCCATCCAGGGCCGCAGGCCGGGCAGTCCGAGGGCAGCCGACACACTCCAGCGGCCGAAGGCGAAATCGGCGGCGACGCCCCGGTAGCCCGTGGCCGACCAGGAAATGCTGCGGCTCAGGCCGGACGGCCGCCGGAGCAGGGAGGCGGGCGACGAGACGCCGCTGAGGGAGAAGCCGCTCCAAAGGGCCAGTCCCTGCCCGAAGCGGGCCTGGAAGTCCCCTACGATGATTTTCCCGAGATGCCTCCGGCCGTAGAACGCGGCCGTCAGGGTGCAGGTCGCAGGCCCGCCCGGAGGCAGCCGCAGGGCGAAAGCCGTTTCAAAGCGTTCCCCCGCCGTAAGATGGTAGCGGGCCGAGAGATTCCAGCCGGAAGCATTCCGGGCCGCCTGCCCCTCCAGGCTGTGACCGGCCGGTCCGCTCCGGCCGCGCTCCCCTTCCAGGGAGATAAACGGGGCCAGGTCGGATACGAAATCCGCATGGAAGCCGTCCACCGTCCCCAGTTCCGTCAGCGACAGGATCCCGCCCGTCCGCTCCCGGTAGTCCAGCAGGGAGGCCACCTGATAGGACGTCAGCAGGCCGCAGGAAAGGAGGCGGCTGCGCGAGGCCAGGTTGAGGGCCAGCGGATGGTGGCGCAGGGCCTCGAAGCGTTCCAGGACCTGCGCGTCCAGTTCCTCGGCATCGGCCGCACCGCAGAGCCGGACGATGCGCGCCGTCACATCGTCTTCCCCGTCCGGCCCGCCCAGCAGCAGGGCCGCAATCAGCAACATCCGGAACATCTCCTTCCACTTCTTTCCCCACAAACATACGCACTTGCTCCGACCTCCGGAAGGGACTGTCCCAATCAGATACGTTTCCGTCCCCAAAAAGATACCTTTCCATCCCGAGTCATGCGGAATCCGTTCCCGGCCGGCAGGTCCGAGGAAAATTTTGTGGAAAATTTTGTAAAAGAATGGAAGAAAATGGAAAATTATTCCTACCTTTGTCCCTACAGCGTGAAAGTAAAGTAATTTGGTTTTATGACAAAGTTCCTGGGCGAATATTCAGCCAAGATCGACGACAAGGGAAGAGTGGTCTTCCCGTCGGCGCTCAAGGCCCTTGTGCCCGAAGGAAGTGAATTCATCATCAAGCGCAACCGCTTTGCGCCCTGCCTTGATGTCTTCACCGCCTCCGAATGGGAACGTCAAAGCGAAGAACTCCGCTCACGGCTGGACACATTTTTCAATCCGGAAGATGAAATGTTCTGGCGTGACTATACAAGAGGTACGGCCACCGTTGTCCCCGACGGAAAAATCGGCCGCATCTCGGTGCCCAAGCGGCTGCTGGAGCATATCGGTGCTTCCAAGGAAGTGATATTCTCGGGCAGCGGCTACAAGATCGAGATCTGGAGCAGGGAGAACTTCGAACAACATGAACTTTCCGACCAGCAATTCCAAGCCATCGCCCAGAGACTATCCAAGCAGAGATAGGAGGGTGAGCGCATGTCGGAATACCATACGCCCGTATTGCTCGACGAGAGCATTTCGGCCCTCTTAGGGGATTTATCAGGAACCTATATCGATGTCACATTCGGAGGCGGTGGACACGCCGCCGAGATTCTTTCACGCTTATCCCCCGGGGGTAAACTCCTCGCCTTCGATCGTGACAGCGACGCACTGGCCAACCGGCCCGAAGACCCGCGCCTCGAATTGATACACAACAATTTCCGTTTCGTCCACAACTATGTGCTCGCCCTGGGCTGCGGCCCCGTGGACGGGATCCTGGCCGACCTGGGCGTGTCGTCCCACCAGTTCGACACGGCCGGACGGGGCTTCTCCTTCCGCTACGATGCGCCGCTGGACATGCGGATGAACCGGGCGGGCGGCCCCACGGCGGCCGACCTGGTGAACACGGCCTCCGTCGAAGACCTGACGCGCATCCTGCGGCTCTACGGCGAGGTGGAAGGCGCCCGGAACATCGCCCGGCTCATCGTGAGCGCCCGCGACAAGGCGCCCCTCCGCACCACGGGACAACTCGACGAGGCCCTGGCCAAGGCCCTGCCCCGGCAGGCCGCCCACAAGGAACTGGCCCGCATCTACCAGGCCCTCCGCATCGAGGTCAACCAGGAGATGCGCGCCCTGGAGCAGATGCTCCTCGGGGCGGCGGAAAGCCTCAAACCCGGCGGACGCCTGGTGGTCATCACCTACCATTCGCTGGAAGACCGGATGGTGAAGAACTTCATCCGCACCGGCAACGTGGACGGCCGGGAGGAGAAAGACGTTTACGGACGCATCCACGCCCCGCTGGAGGCGGTGGGCCGCAAGCCCGTCGTCCCCTCCGAGGAAGAGATCGCGGGCAACACCCGGGCCCGCAGCGCGAAACTCCGGGTGGCGGTCAAAAAGGAGGAGGAAGCAGCATGAAACGCTTCTGGGAAATCATCCGCAACATCTTCTCGGCCATCCTGCACGGAGAACTGATGATGCGCCTGCGGCTGGACAAATATTTCCTGCACATCATCTGGACCTTCTTCCTGATCTGGATGCTGATCTGGACCGGCTACAAGGCCGAAGGGACCATGGCCAGGGTGGAAAAGGGCAAGGTGGAACTCAGTGACATGAAAATCTACCATGCCCAGAAGACCGTCCAACTGGTGAGCATGGGCCGTATCAGCACCCTGGAGCGGCTGCTGCAGGAAAAAGAATCGGAAGTGGGCCTGCCGGAGAAGCCGGCGGACCGGATTAAGAAATAGATGGCGACGAAAAAAGACATAGAACCGCAGAAAACGCAGCGAGACAGTATCGGCACGGTCCTGTACGGTCTCTATCTGCTGTTCCTGCTCCTGTCGGTGGTGGTCCTCGTGCGGATCGCCTACCTGCAACTATTCTATAAGCCCGATCCCGCCATCGCCGCCTGGTTCAAGCCCAAGAGCGAGAAGATTGTGCTGGAGCCCATGCGCGGGGCCATCATCGCCCGCGACGGCCGGCTCCTGGCCATGTCCACACCGATGTACCAGGTGTACATGGACTGCACCGTCATGAAAAACGCCTTCAAGGACCAGCCCGAAAAGGAAGAGGAGTGGCGCGAGAAGGCCAAGGCCCTTGCCGTGGGGCTTTCCGGCATCTACGGGGACAAGCCCTGGAAGGACTACTACGACCTGATTATCCGCAGCCGGGAGGCCGGAAAGGCCTACGTGCGCATCGGCCGCCGCATCGACCATGAGACCATGAAGAAGGTCTCCGCCCTGCCCCTCTTCTGCGAGGGGGCCAACCGCGGCGGCTTCCTGCCCCGGAAATTCGACAGCCGGCAGTATCCCTACGGCACCCTGGCCCGCCGGACCATCGGCTATGTCAAGGACAACAGCAAGTCCGACGGCAACAACATGATCGGCCTCGAGGGCCGCTTCGACTACGTGCTCCACGGCAAGGAAGGCGTGGAATGGATGAAGGTGACCGACAACCGCGACCGCATCCACAACTACGACAGCGTGTATGTCCGGCCGGAGGACGGCTTCGACCTGCGCACCACCCTGGACATCGATATCCAGGACATCGCCGACCAGGCCCTGCGCCGTCAGATCGAGGAAAGCCCGAAGGTCGAGGGCGGCTGTGCCATCGTCATGGACGTGGAGACCGGCGCCATCCGCGCCATGGTGAACCTTCTGCGAGACTCGGTGAGCGGGCGGATGAACGAGAGTTACAACATGGCCATCGGCCGGGCGGGCGAACCGGGCTCGGTGTTCAAGAGCACCACCCTGATGAGCCTGCTGGAAGACGGCAAGGTGAGCCTCTCGGACGAGATTCCTACCAACCACGGCGCCGTGAAGGGCTTCGCCATCGACAACCATATCATCGACTACGAGCGCGAGAACCACACCAACCGGATCAGCGTCCTGCACGGGTTCGAGATTTCCTCGAACTACGTGTTCCGTCGCCTGGCCATCGACGCCTACGGCAGCGCGCCCGGCAAAATGATCGACCGGCTGTACCGCTACAAACTGGGAGAGGCCTTCGACTTCGACCTGGACGGATTCCAGACCCCGACCATCCCCTCCCCTTCCTCCCCCTACTGGAGCAACACCGACCTGGGCTCGGTCGCCATCGGCTACAGCGTGTCCATCACCCCGCTCCACACCATTACCTTCTACAACGCCATCGCGGGCAAGGGCCGGATGATGAAGCCCTACCTGGTGGAAAGCATAGAGGAAAACGGCATCGTCCGGGAGAAACGCGGCCCCAGCGTGCTCAACGGCAGCATCTGCTCCCGGGCAACGGCCGATACCCTCACCCGCGCCCTCATGCGGGTGACGGAAGAAGGCACGGGCAAACTCCAACTCGGCAGCGCCCGCTGCCAGGTGGCCGGCAAGACCGGTACGGCCCGTATCGCCCAGGCGGGCGGCGGCTACACCAACGCCAAAGGACAGATACAATACCAGGCCACCTTCGTCGGTTTTTTCCCGGCGGAGGCCCCGAAATATACGACCATCGTGGTGCTCTACTCCAATCCCGGCACCGGCATCCTCTACGGCGGCACCCTGCCGGCGAAGGCTTTCCGGGAAATCGTGGACAAGGTGTACGCCCTCGACAGCAAAAGTGGGGAACTCCTGACGGAGAAAGGCCCCATGCCTAAATGGAATTAACGGAATATGAAGCAGTTAAAGGAAATCATCGACGCCATTTCGCCGCTCCGCGTGCTCGGACCCGCAGACCGGGGCATCAGCGCCATCTGCAGTGACTCACGCCAGGTGGTCCCCGGGGCCCTGTTCGTCGCCGTGCGCGGCTTCGCCAGCGACGGTCACGCCTACATCGGCGCAGCCGTCGAAAAAGGGGCCGTGGCGGTGATCTGCGAAGAGATTCCCGCCCAGGCCGGGAAAGACGTAAGTTATATCCAGGTGGAAAACAGCCGTCTGGCCGTCGCCCTGGCCGCCGACGCCTTCTACGGCCATCCGTCCCGGGAACTGAAACTCGTCGGCATCACCGGCACCAACGGCAAGACCACGACCGTCACCCTGCTCTACCACCTGATGATGGACCTGGGCTATCCCTGCGGCCTGCTCTCGACCATCGCCAACTATGTGGGCACCCGGCGGCTGGAGACCGCCAACACCACGGCCGATCCCATCACCATCAACGCCCTGCTCGCCGAGATGGTCGCGGAAGGCTGCGCCTACTGCTTCATGGAGGTCAGTTCCATCGGCGTGGAACAGGAGCGGGTCAGCGGCCTGCGTTTCCAGGTCGGCATCTTCTCCAACCTGACCCACGACCACCTCGACTACCACAAGACCTTCGCCGAATACCTGCGCTGCAAGAAATGCTTCTTCGACCGCCTGAGCCCCGACGCGACGGCCCTCATCAACATCGACGACAAGCACGGCCGCGTCATGGTCCAGAACACCGCCGCCCGGGTGGTCACCTACTCCTGCCGGAGCCTGGCCGACCATACCTGCCGCGTCATGGAGGAGAGTTTCGACGGCATGCAGCTGCGCATCGACGGCCGGGAGACCTGGACCCGCCTCATCGGACAGCACAACGCCTACAACCTGCTGGCCATCTACGCCACGGCGGTCCTGCTCGGCATCGAGCCCGAAGAGGCGCTGGTCGCCCTGAGCCGGCTGGAATCCGCCCAGGGACGGCTGGAGACCCTCCACGGGCCGCGCAGCCTGACCGCCGTCATCGACTACGCCCACACCCCGGACGCCCTCGAGAACGTGCTCCGCACCCTGCGGGACATCGCCGACGGGAAACAGTTGATCTGCCTGTTCGGCTGCGGCGGCGACCGCGACCGGACCAAGCGTCCGGAGATGGCGAAAGTCGCCGAGCAGTACGCCGACCGCATCATCGTCACCTCCGACAACAGCCGCAGCGAGCGCACGGAGGACATCCTGGAAGACATCCGGAAGGGCTTCTCCCGCGAGGGCGAGGCCAAGTCCATCTTTATCGCCGACCGCAGGGAAGCCATCCGCACGGCCATCCTGACCGCCCCGGAGGGCGCCTGCATCCTGCTGGCCGGCAAAGGCCATGAAACCTACCAGATCATCGGAAGCGAAAAACGGCATTTCGATGAACGTGAAATAATCAGTGACGTGTTCAAGACCCTGTAAACCATGATCTATCACCTTTTTGAATATCTTCGGCAGTTTTACGACATTCCGGGAGAGCGTCTGTTCTCCTACCTGTCCTTCCGTGCCATCCTGGCCACGGTGACCGCCATGCTCATCGCCCTTTTCGCAGGCAAGGGTATCATCGCCTGGCTCCAGCGGAAACAGATCGGGGAGACCATCCGCGACCTGGGCCTGGAGGGGCAGATGCAGAAGAAAGGGACCCCCACCATGGGCGGGATCATCATCATCCTCGCCATGGTGGTGCCGGTGCTGCTCTTCTGCAACCTCACCAACATCTATGTCATCCTGCTGCTGGTCACCACCCTCTGGTGCGGGGCCATCGGCTTTACCGACGACTACATCAAGGTGTTCAAGGGACGCAAGGAGGGCATGAGCGAGAAGGGGAAACTCTTCCTCCAGGTAGCCCTGGGCTTCATCATCGGCCTGACCGTCTGCTACAACCCGGACATCGTGGTCCGCGAGAAGGTGCTCGACGAGACCACCGCCTACATCTCCGAAGACAGCGACTCGGTCAGCGTCGATGCCCAGCGTCTCATCACCTCGGCCCACTGGAAGGACCAGGATGTCATCAAGAGCACGAAGACCACCATCCCCTTCGTCAAGAGCCACGAGTTCGACTATAAAATCCTCTCGCCCTTCAAGGGCGCTTGGGGCTGGTACACCAAATGGGCCATCTACGTACTGATGATCATCCTCGTCATCACGGCCTGCTCCAACGGCACCAACCTGACCGACGGGATGGACGGGCTGTCCTCCGGCACTTCCGCCATCGTGGGGGTGGTCATCGGCGTTCTGGCGTGGCTGAGCGGCAACTTGGTCAACTCCAACTACCTCAACATCATGTACATCCCGGGCACCGGCGAAATCGCCGTCGTCATGTCGGCCTTCGTGGGCGCCCTCATCGGCTTCCTGTGGTACAACTCCTTCCCGGCCCAGGTCTTCATGGGCGATACGGGAAGCCTGACCATCGGCGGCGTCATCGGCGTGGCGGCCATCCTCATCCGCAAGGAACTGCTGCTGCCCATCCTCTGCGGCATTTTCCTGGTGGAAAGCCTCTCGGTGCTGCTGCAGCGCTTCTACTTCAAGTACACGCGCAAGAAATACGGAGAGGGACGGCGCATCTTCAAGATGGCCCCGCTCCACCACCATTACCAGAAGGAAGGCATTCCGGCCCTGATTCAGAAGCCGGAGCGCGCCATCCCGGAAAACAAGATTGTAGTACGCTTCTGGATCGTCGGCCTCATTCTGGGCGTGGCGACCCTGGCACTTTTGAAAATCAGATAGTTATGTCAAGAATAGTAGTATTGGGCGGCGGCGAAAGCGGGGTTGGATCCGCCGTGCTGGCAAAGGTGAAGGGTTTCGATGTCTTCCTCTCGGACAAGGGGCAGATCGCCCCGGCCTATGCGGAGACGCTCCGCAAATGGGACATCCCCTTCGAAGAGGGACAACACAGCGAAGAACGCATTCTCTCGGCCGACGAGGTCATCAAGAGCCCCGGCATCCCGAGCGAAGTGCCCATGGTCCGCAAAATCATGGACAAGGGCATCCACGTCATCTCCGAGATCGAATTCGCCGGCCGCTATGACAGCGCGAAGAAAATCTGCATCACCGGCAGCAACGGCAAGACCACCACGACTTCGCTGATCTACCACCTGATGCGCACCGCCGGTCTCAACGTGGGTCTCGGCGGCAACATCGGCAAGAGTTACGCCTATCAGGTGGCGACCGAACATTTCGATTATTACGTGTTGGAAATCAGTAGTTTCCAACTCGACAACTGCTACGATTTCCACCCGGATATCGCCATCATCACCAACATCACCCCGGACCATCTCGACCGTTACGGTTACGATTTCGAAAACTACATCCGGGCGAAGTTCCGCATCACGCGCAACCTCTCTCCCGAGGATTGCTTCATCTTCGACTCGGACGACGAGATCACGGTGGGACACCTGGACAAGATCGTGATGCAGGCCAAGCGGCTGCCCTTCACCCAGAAGGGCGAGGTGGAGCAGGGCGCCTTCCTCAAGGACGACAAGATCGTGGTCCGCTACGAGCAGGAGCAGTGCGACATCTACCTCAAAGAACTGGCCCTGGGCGGCAAGCACAACATCTATAACTCCATGGCGGCGGCCCTCGCGGCCAAAGCCTCGGGCATCTCCAACAAGGTCATCCGCCAGTCGCTGGAAACCTTCCAGCCTGTGGAACACCGTCTGGAGCCCGTCCTGAGCGTGGGCGGCGTGCTGTACATCAACGATTCCAAGGCGACCAATGTCGATTCGGCCTGGTATGCCCTGGAGTGCCAGAAGAAGCCGGTGGTATGGATCGTGGGCGGCAAAGACAAGGGCAACGACTACGGCGTGCTCGACGAACTGGTCCGCGAAAAAGTGAAGGCCATCGTCTGCCTCGGCGTGGACAACGCAAAGATCCATGCCCACTTCGGCCCCATCGTGGGTGAAGAGCGCATGGTGGATACCAAGAGCGCCGCGGAGGCCGTCCGGCAGGCCAGCAAACTGGCCGCCGACGGGGATGTGGTGCTGCTCAGCCCCTGCTGCGCGAGTTTCGATCTCTTCACCAGTTACGAGGACCGCGGACGCAAATTCAAGGAGGCGGTGCGCAACCTGTAAAAGAAAAGGGACATGGCGAAAAAAGCGACGACAAAAAGGACGGGGTTCTGGAACCTCGTGGACGGTTTCAAGGGTGACAAGGTCATCTGGATGATCGTCCTTATCCTCATCATGCTGTCCATCATCGCCGTGTCATCGTCCACTTCCCTGCTGGCCATCCAGCAGCACGTGACGCGCTCGGCCATCATCAAGGAGCAACTGAT
>CAMIYB010000023.1 GCA_946402945.1 uncultured Bacteroidales bacterium
ATTAACGGAGAGTAAACTAACACAACCCCTCCGCCTCCCGGGATTTCGTCGGGCTGCGCCCTCCGACATCCCTCCCCGCCTGCGGCGGGGCTTTGCAAACCGTCATCAAAAAAGCGCAACGAGCTCGCTCGATTGCGCTTTTTTGCTACCGCTTTGCGGAGGCGGAGGGATTCGAACCCCCGGGACGTTGCCGCCCAACAGTTTTCAAGACTGCCGCCATCGACCACTCGGCCACACCTCCGGAATTTGCGGAGGCAAAGGTACGATTTTTTGCGGAGGTACGCAAGCCCCCGGCAGCCGATCTTAGCGCAGGGCGCGCATGGCGTTGAGGACGGCCAGGACGGTGACGCCCACATCGGCGAAGACGGCCAGTCCCATGGTGGCGACACCGAAGGCGGCCAGGACCAGCACCAGCAGTTTGATGCCGATGGCAAGCCACATGTTCTCGCGGGCGATGCGGAGGGTCCTGCGGGCCAGACGGACGGCCAGGGCCACTTTCGAGGGCTTGTCGTCCATCACCACGATGTCGGCTGCCTCGATGGCGGCGTCGCTGCCCAGGCCGCCCATGGCGATGCCCAGGTCGGCGCGGGAGAGAACCGGCGCGTCGTTGATGCCGTCTCCCACGAAGGCCAGCGTCCCGTCGGGCAGCATTTCCTCCACACGGGCGACTTTGTCCTGGGGCAGGAGACCGGCATGGAAGGCATCTACGCCGGTCTGCGCGGCGACCTGCGCAGCGATATTCTCCGTATCCCCCGTCAGCATAACGGTCCGGGTCACGCCGACCCGGCGGAGCGCCGCGACGGCTTCGGCCGCATCCGCCTTGACGCGGTCGGAGATGACGATATGTCCGGCATAGACCCCGTCCACGGCGACATGGATGGTCGTTCCGCTGTGGGTGCTGCAGGGATGCCAGTCGGCGCCCACAGCATCCATCAGTTTCCCGTTCCCGACAGCGACGCTTTTTCCGTTCACCAGGGCCGTAAGGCCTTGTCCGGCCGTTTCGCGGATCTCGCTCACGCTGCAGTCGTCCTGCTCGTCGGGGTAGGCCTGGCGCAGCGCCACGGCGATTGGATGGGTGGAATGGCGCTCTACATGGGCGGCCAGGTGGAGCAGTTCCCGCTCGTCCAGTTCGCTGGGATGGACCGCCGTCACGGCGAAAACGCCTTCGGTGAGGGTCCCGGTCTTGTCAAAGACCACCGTCCGTACCTTGGCGAGCAGGTCCATGAAGGAAGCCCCTTTGAAGAGGATACCCTTGCGGGAGGCGCCGCCGATGCCGCCGAAGAAGGTCAGCGGGACGGAAATGACCAGCGCACAGGGGCAGGATACCACCAGAAACATCAGCGCCCGGTAAATCCAGGTGGCCCAGGCGCCGGTGATTAGCGAAGGAACGAGGGCCAGCACCACCGCAAGACCGACGACGATGGGGGTGTAGATGCGTGCGAAACGGGTAATGAAACTTTCGCTGCGGGACTTGTTTTCCGCGGCATGTTCCACGAGTTCCAGGATGCGGGCCGCCGTCGATTCCCCGGCGGCTTTGGTGGTCCGCACGCGCAGGACGCCTGTCAGGTTGACGCAGCCGGAGAGGATTTCCCCCTCCGGGGCCACCTCGCGCGGAACGCTCTCGCCGGTCAGCGCCACGGTGTCGAGGCTGGAATTCCCTTCCAGGACCACGCCGTCCAGCGGGACCTTCTCTCCAGGCCGGATCACAATCACTTCTCCAATAGCCACTTCCTCGGGCCTGACCGTCTCCAGGGCGCCGCCGCGCTCCACCTGGGCGCTGTCGGGCCGGATGTCCATCAGATGGGAGATGGAACGGCGGGAACGCCCTTCGGCAATTCCTTCGAACAACTCGCCCACCTGGAAGAACAGCATGACGAATACCGCTTCCGGGAACTGGCTCTGCGCCTGCGGCAGGAAACCGATGGCCAGGGCGCCGAGCGTGGCGATGCTCATAAGGAAATTCTCGTCCATCGCCTCGCCGTGGACCAGGGCCTCGGCCGCTTCCTTGAGGGTGTCCCAGCCCACCACCAGATAGGGGACCAGAAACAGCAGCAGATACTGCCAGGTAGCCCATTGCGTATGTTTTTCAATGATGACGGCGGCGATCAGCAGCAGGGACGCCGCGGCGATCTTGATGATGCGCTCCTTGGCGCCGCCCTCTTCATGATGATGCTCGTGATGATGTTCGTGATGATGTTCGTGTGCCATGGTTTTCAAGTTTTACCGATGCAAAGGTAGAAGACAAAACGTGCAACCGGGTTGCAAATTCAAAAAATCCTGCTTATCTTTGCAGTCCCAATTCAGATAGGGGCGTAGCTCAGTTGGTTTAGAGCGCTTCAGTCACATTGAAGAGGTCATCGGTTCGACCCCGATCGTCCCTACGGAGAGAAGGTAACTCACAATTGTCGAGTTACCTTTTTCTTTTGAGAGGGGGCGTATGAAACGCCTATTTTTCGATGTTCATGTACTGGCGCGGAGAAATGCCGACGACCCCTTTGAAATATTTCCCGAAGAAGGAAGAGTTGGGGAAATGGAGGGCGTCGCTCACTTCCTGGACGGTGTAGTTGCCGGTACGGAGCATGGCCTTGGCTTCCAGGATGACATGGTCGCGGATCCAGTCTCCGGCATGACGGCCGCTGGCGTCGTAAATCAGTTTGGCGAAATACTTCGGCGACATGCAGGCACGCTCGGCGTAGAAACTGATGCGCCGCTCGTTGGCGCAATGGGCCTGGATGTCCTGCAGGAAACTGACGAACAGACCTTCGTTGCGTTTGCGTGAGGCCGCTTCCGGGGCGTTTTTCCGGTTCTCCATCCACTGGGCCAGCCCGGCGACCATCAGTCTGAGCAGGCCGCCTGCCGCATCCTGTTTATAGATGAAATTGTCGTTTTTCAACACCCCGCGTGTCATTTGGTAGATGCCCTGCAGCATTCCCATCTGCTGTTCGTCCAGGTGGAAGACTTCCGGTTTCAGGACGGCGCGGCGCAGGGACAGGACGCTGGTCTCGGTGGCGTCCGAGAAAAAGACGTCCTGGTCGAAGGCGAAAACGCCGGTCTTGATGTTTGGCGTGATCTTGAGCACGTCCACGATGATGCCCGAGCGGCACAGGATCGCATCTCCCGGCCCGGCCACATATTCATTCAGGTTGATCCGTGCGTGGAGCGAGCCCTCGAGCAGGAACAGCACGAAGGTGAACATGGGTTTATAGGGGAAGCGGGGACTGATGTCAAGCAGGTCGTCGGCACCCTTGACCAGCGAGGCGTCCGGCATCTGGGGCGGAAGGAAGTTGTCATCCAGATACAGGACAGCGTCCAGGGACGCGGAATGGTCGGAGTGGGGAAGCATCCCGAGACCGATCTGGGCAATGGCGTTGGCAGGTGACATAAATGTTCTTTTGGTAGGATTTGCCGCAAAAATTATTCCGAACAGGCGATATTTCAGCCTTAATTTATTAAATAATCCGGTCAAAAGGTCAAAAAAATCCGGCCCGCCATCGGCGAACCGGATCCTTTCCTTTTCAGGCGTGCCTAGAAGATTTCGGGCTCGCTCTTGCCGGTCTCGGCGGGGGCGTCTTCGCTGCGGCGGGGACGCTCGTCCCGACGGGGACGGTCGTCACGGCGTTCGCGACGTTCGCCATCGCGGCGCTCGCCCCGACGGTCGTCGCGGCGTCCGCCTTCGCGGCGGTCACCACCCCTGCGGTCATCGCGGCGTCCGCCTTCGCGGCGCTCGCGCTTGGGCTCGACATAGCCTTCCGGCTTCTCGGTGAGGGCGCGCATCGAAAGGCGCATCTTGCCGCTCTTCTCGTCGTACTCGAGAAGTTTGACATCGATTTCGTCGCCGACCTTCAGCACGTCTTCGACGTTCTCGGTCTTGGTCCATGCGATCTCGCTCACGTGCAGGAGGCCTTCCTTGCCCGGGAGAATCTCGATGAAGGCACCGAAGTCCTGGAGGCTGACCACCTTGCCGTGGTACACCTTGCCGGCCTCGGGCACGGCGCAGATGTTCTGGATCCACTCGTAGGCCTTCTTCATGGCCTCGGCGTCGTTGGTCGCGATGTCCACGATACCCTTGCCGTCCACCTCGTCGATGTTGATGACGGCGCCGGTCTCGGCCTGGATCTTCTGGATGGTCTCACCGCCCTTGCCGATGACGGCACCGATGAATTCCTTGGGAATCTCGAAGGAGGTGATGCGCGGCACGAAGGGCTTGTAGTCCTTGCGGGGCTCGCTGATGGTCTTCATCATTTCGCCCATGATGTGGAGGCGACCCTGGCGGGCCTGCTCCAGCGCCTTGGCCAGCACTTCGTAACTCAGGCCGTCCACCTTGATGTCCATCTGGGTGGCGGTGATACCGTCGCGGGTGCCGGTCACCTTGAAGTCCATGTCGCCGAGGTGGTCCTCGTCGCCGAGGATGTCGGTGAGGATGGCGTAACGGTCATTGGGGCGCTCGGCGTCGGTGATCAGACCCATCGCCACACCGGCGACCGGCTTGGTGATCTTCACGCCGGCGTCCATCAGGGCAAGGCAACCGCCGCAGACGGAGGCCATCGAAGAGGAACCGTTGGATTCGAGGATATCGGAGACGACGCGCACGGCGTAAGGGTTCTCCGGCGACATGGGGATGACGGGCTTGAGAGCGCGCATCGCCAGGTTGCCATGGCCGATTTCGCGGCGGCCGACACCGCGCTGGGGCTTGGCGTCACCGGTGGCGAAAGGCGGGAAGTTGTAGTGGAGGACAAACTGCTGGTCTTCCTGGATGAGGACCTCGTCCATCTCCTTGAAATCCAACTTCGTACCGAGGGTGACCGTCGCCAGGGACTGGGTCTCGCCGCGGGTGAAGATGGCGCTGCCGTGGGCGCAGGGGAGGTAATCGACCTCGCACCAGATCGGGCGGACCTCGTCGGTCTTGCGGCCGTCCAGGCGCAGACCCTCGTCGAGGATCATGTTGCGCATGGCCTCTTTCTCGACGTCATGGTAGTAACGCTCGACCATCGGGGCCTTGAGTTCCTGGTCCTCCTCGGAGAGGGTGGCGAGGAATTCGTCCTTGATGGCGGTGAAACCGTCCTCGCGCTCGTGCTTGGGCTTGGCGGACTTGGCCAGGGCGTAGCACTTGTCGTAGCAGAACTCGCGGACCGCCTTGCGGAGGTCTTCGTCCTGCTCGTCGTGCGGGTAGTCACGCTTGGGGCCGTCGGTGCCGAGTTCGGCCATGAGTTCCTTCTGGACGCGGCAGTGCTTCTTGATCTCTTCGTGGGCGAACTTGATGGCCTCGAGCATGTCCTGCTCGCTGACTTCCTTCATTTCGCCTTCGACCATCATGATATTCTCCTCGGTGGCGGCGACCATCAGTTCGAGGTCGGCTTCCTTGTTCTGGCTGAAGGTCGGGTTGATGACCCACTCCCCGCCGACGCGGGCGACGCGGACCTCGGAAATCGGACCGCCGAAAGGCAGGTCGGACGTGGCGAGGGCGCAGGAGGCGGCCAGACCGGCCAGGGCATCCGGCTGGATGTCCTTCTCAGCGGAGATGAGGTTGACGTTGACAAAGACTTCCAGATGGAAATCATCCGGCCACAGGGGGCGGATAGGACGGTCGACCAGACGGGCGACGAGCACCTCGTAGTCGGAGGGACGGCTTTCGCGCTTGAGGAAACCGCCGGGGAAACGGCCCGCGGCGTAGTATTTCTCGCGGTAGTCAACGGTAAGGGGCATGAAGTCGGTGCCTTCCTTGACTTCCTTGGCGCAAGTGACGGTGGCCAGGAGCATGGTACCACCCATCTTGACGACGGCGGCGCCGTCGGCCTGCTTGGCAAGTTTGCCGGTTTCGATCTCGATTGTCCGGCCATCGGACAGCGTGATCTGTTTCTTGATGATGTTCATTATGTTTTTGTGCGGACTGCCTTCCCCTATGGAAGCCTGATTTATATCTGTATCTACTGCTTCTGACCCGCTGCAGGCCGCTTTTGGAAGCGGGTGAAGCCATTTTTTCAATCAAAAAAGGGATAGTGGTCGCTATCCCTTTTTTCCGGCCGGGTTTATCGACGGAGGCCGAGCTCCTTGATGATGGCCCTGTATCGCTGGATGTCAACTTTCTGGAGGTAGTCCAGCAGTTGGCGTCTTTTACCCACGAGGCGGAGAAGGGAGCGACGCGTAACCACGTCCTTGCGGTTCTTCTTCACATGCTCGGTAAGGTGAGCGATACGGTAGGAGAATAAAGCAACCTGACTCTCAGGAGAGCCGGTGTCCGTATTGGACTTCCCGTACTTCGCGAAAATCTCTTGCTTCTTTTCAGGCATGAGGTATTCAGCCATGGTGCAAAAAATTTTATTGTTAATAATTCACCTACTATCCCGTACTTGCGAAATAGCCTGCAAATTTAACAAGAATTGCCGGAAAAACAAGCATAAGAAGTGAAGTTTGTATGGAAAAGACGCGAAAATTTGTATCTTTGTCCCATGGCCAATAACCGATTTCCGCTTTTATTCCGCATCGCCCGCGCCCGACTGGCGTTCTGGACGGACCGGATCTATTACCGTCGCACCTGGGTGACCGGCCGGGAGAACGTCTCGCCGCCGGGAACGTCCGTGCTGCTCGTGTCCAACCATCAGCATGCCCTCAATGACGCCTTGTGCGTCGTCACGACCCTCCGCGACCGCAAGGTGACCTTCCTTGCCCGGGGTGACGTATTCTCCCTGAATCCGTTGCTGGCCCGTTTCCTCCGCTGGATCGGGATCCTGCCGGCCTTCCGCCTGAAGATGGACGGCGTCGCCGCCATGCAGGGCAATTACGCTTCCTTCGGCGAGGCGGCGGAGCGCCTGGCGGAGGGAGGTACGGTCGCCATTTTCCCGGAAGGGAAGCACCAGGAGGGCCACTGGCTCGGCGAGTTCTCCCCGGGCTACCTGCGCATCGCCTTCGGGGCTGCGGAGGCGACCGGCTTTTCGCGGGATATCCTCGTCCAGCCCATCTGCAACCATTATTCGGAATATGGCGGGATGCGCCATGAGAGGCTGGTCCGCTACGGCGAACCCGTTTCGCTGGCGGCATACTATGAATTATATAAGACGCATCCGGCCGAGGCCAAACGCGAGATCAACGCCCTGCTGCACAGCCGGGTGGAGGCCCTGATGCTGGACGTCAAGGACCAGGACCGCTACGCCGAGACGGAGTTCGTGCGCAAGACGGTCTTCGGACGTGAATTCGCCCGTCGCCTGGGCAAGGATCCCGACCGGCTGCCGGAGAAACTGGAAGCCGACCAGGAACTGGTCCGCCGCCTGGAAGACCCCGCCGCTGCCGCGCAGGCCGACGAGACGTTGTCCCTGGCCCGGAAAATCCTGCGTGCGGAACGCCGGATGAATGTCCCCGACCGGATGTTCGACCATCAGCCACGTCGGCGCTGGACCACGCTGCTGGGACTCGGACTGTTGCTGACCCTGCCGCTGGCGCTCTTCTGCGTCTGGCCGGCCATTCCGGGATGGTTCATTCCCAAGTATTTCTCCGACCAGACCCGCGGAAGGATGTTCCAGGGAACTTTCCTGATCGCCTTGAACGTTCTGCTGCTCTTCCCGTTGGCCGGACTGCTGACCATCGCCGTGGTGTGGCCTCTGACGGGTTGCCTGCTCCTTGCCCTGGCCTATGTGGCCGCTTTCCCCCTGCTGGTGCTTTTCGAGTGGTACTGGTGCGCCGGGATGGGCCTGCTGCAGGACCGCATCTGCTACCATCTGGCCGACGACCTGGGCTTTGTGCGGCGGGTCGCCGCCATGCGGGAGTCCCTGTCCGCCCTGATGGAGAAATGGTAAAAAATGCGTACATTTGCTCCTTGGCACAGAATTGGATGTTCCTGTGGCCCGAAAAACCTGATTGGATGAAAAAATTACTGATTTTGCTCGCATGCCTGCTTCCGGCCTTCGGCGCCTATGCGCAGGATGCGGCGATCCTCGACAAGATCGAGAAGGCCAACGCCGGGATGAAGACCGTGCAGTGCCATTTTACGGAAAAGAAGACCCTTACGGCCACCGGCCGTTCCTTCGATTTCGACGGGACGGTTTATTTCCAGGCGCCCGACCGTCTGGCGATGCGTTTCACCAAGCCCGGCGAACTGATGGTCATCGACGGATCGACCCTCTACATGGGCCGGGCCCCGAAGCCCGCGCTCTTCAACACGGACAAGACCCCGCTCATGCTGAGCCTGCGCAATACCCTCCTGTACTGCGTCAGCGGCCAGCCGCGCAAAGTGGCCCAGGAGAACGACGCCGATATCGCGGTGAAGGAAGGCAAGGACGGATACATCGTCCAACTGACCGCCCGCAAGCACGTGACCAAGGGCTATGCCCGGATCCACCTGACCTACCGTAAATCCGACTGCGTGCTCGTGCGCATGGAACTGGAAGAGTTCGGCGGCATCATCGACCTCTACCAGATGAGCGATATCCGCCGGGGCGTCAGCGTCGATCCCGCCATGTTCCAGATACCCGTCAAGCAATAATGGATTCCTCCCTTTTCCTCGAGATGCTCTCCGTCGATTCCACTTCCTCACGGGAGCGGGATTATGCCCTGGAACTGGCCCGTCGCTTTGCGGCGCCCGGACGCAGGGTCGAGACTTTCGAGGTAGGGGACGGCACGCTCAACCTGCGCGTCAGTTGGGGCGAGCCCAAGGTCTTTTTCTGTACCCATCTGGATACGGTTCCGCCCTATACCCCCCCGCAGATGCGGCCGGTGACTCAGGGGGAAATGCTGCCGGACGGGACGGTGGCGGCCGCGGACGACCTGCTCTTTACCGGGCGGGGTACCTGCGACGCCAAGGGGCAGGAATTCGCCATGTACCAGGCCTGCCTGCGCCTGGAGGCGGCTGGCCAGACGGGCTTTGCCCTCCTGCTGCTCGCCGGCGAGGAGACGGGTTCGGTCGGGGCGAAGGCCTATGCGCGGGACTGCGGAGGCGGCGAGGCGGTCGTGGTGGGCGAACCCACCGGCGGCCGCATGGTCAGCGCCAGCAAGGGCACGAAATCCTTCGAGGTGGTCCTGCAAGGGCGTCCCTGCCACTCGGGTTACCCCTCCGAGGGGGAGAGCGCCGTCGAGCGCTTCGTTTCCCTGGTCCAGGCCCTCAGGGGCTATGATTTTCCCGTCGATCCCGTGCTGGGGCTCACGACCTGGAACATCGGAAGGCTCCGCAGCGACAATCCCCAGAACATCCTCAGCCCGGAAGTCCGTTTCCGGATCTATTTCCGGACCACCTTTTCTACGGACGGCCAGGTGGCGGAGGTGCTTGGACGCCTGCTGGCCCCGGGCGATCTCCTGATACCTTACGGCGGCGATACGCCCATGCATTACTGGACGGCTCCCGGGGAGCCGCAGACCACGGTGGCTTTCGGCAGCGACGCCCCGCAGCTGCCCGGATTCCGGCGCCGCGCCCTTTGCGGCCCCGGCTCCATCCTGGTGGCCCACACGGAGCATGAATATGTGCTGGGAAGCCAGCTGGAAGCGGCTTCCGAGCAATATATCCGTATTTTCCACGCCCTGGGCGACCGCCCGGGTTCCGTGGTCATGAAATTTGGCGGGACCTCGGTCCAGGACGCCGAATCCATCGTCCGCGTGCGGGAAATCGTCCGGGCCCGGCTGCCGGAACGCCCTGTCGTCGTGGTTTCCGCCATGGCGCGCGTAACCCGCTCGCTGGTCGCCCTCGCCGAGGCCGCCGGAGCCGGGGATGCCGCCGGGGCCGCCCGTTTGCTCGAGGCCCTGCGCGTGCGGCATCAGGAAACGGCCGAAGCCCTGGCCGGCGATGATGTGGATGTGTTTATGCCGCTTGTCGACCGGATGGACACCATCCTGGATACGCTGGCGGACGAAGTGGACGTCGTGCTGGAGAAGGGGCTCACGCCCCGGCGGCGGGCGGCCATCCTCTCGGCCGGCGAACTGCTGTCGTCCACCCTCGTGGCCGCGGCCTTCCGCAGGGGCGGCATCCCGGCCCGCTGGGAAGATGCCCGCGGGCGGATCGTGACCGACGCGCAGTGGCTTTCCGCCGAGCCCGACCTCGCGGCGACGACCTCCTGCGTCCAGCAGATGGAAGCTGCGGAAGTGATTGTCACGCAGGGATTTATTGCGGCCACCCCGGAGGGGGAGACCACCGTCCTCGGCTTCGAGGGCTCAGACTATTCGGCCGCCCTGCTGGGCATGGCCCTCAGCGCCCGCGCCGTGGAGATATGGACCGATGTGGACGGCGTCCGCACGGCCGATCCCCGCTTGGTGCCCGATACCGTGCGGATCGACAGCCTGTCCTACGACGAGGCTGCCGCTATGGCGGGCCTGGGCGCCCGTGTGCTGCATCCCAAGACCACCGGTCCGGCCCGCAGCCGCAACATCCCCATCCGCGTCCGCGATACCCGTCATCCCGAGGCCCCCGGTTCCGTCATCGGCGGGGGAGACGTGCCCGACGGCCCGAAGTCCATCGCCCTGATTACGGGCAAAGACCTGGCCGAGGTGGGCTTCGCCGATGTGCGGGAGCCCCTGGACGGGAATTCCCTCCTCTCCGTCATCGGCCGCGGCGTTCCCTCCGATGCGCGCCTGCGGGAGATTCTCTCCGCCGAAGCGCCCATCGTGGCGGAAGGCCCCTTCAGCCTCAGCATCCTCGTTCCCGAGGAAGCGGCGCCGGAGGTGCTCCGTCGTCTCCACAGACAACTGTTTACCTAAAATACCCGACACCATGCAAGTAGTTATCTCCGGATACGGGAAAATGGGGCGGATGGTCGAAAAAGCCCTCGCCGGGCGGGGCGTTCCCTGCGCCGGCTGGAGCGAGGACATCGCCTCTTTCGACCCGGCCGTCGCCCGCGAGAGCGTCTGTATCGACTTCACAACTCCGGACGCCTTCCGGACCAATTACCCCATCCTTGCCGCCCGTTTCAAGGCCGTGGTGGTGGGGACCACGGGCTGGTACGACAGCAAGGAAGAGGTGTTCGCCTGCTTCCGTAAAGCCGGTACCCCGCTCATCTGGGCATCCAATTTCTCGGTGGGCGTGACCGTGCTCTCGGCCGCGGTCGAACTGGTTTCCAAGTTGCTGGCCAAGGCCGGCGGATATGCCCCCTACATCGTCGAGAAACACCATTGCCACAAACTGGACGCTCCCAGCGGGACGGCCCTGACCCTGGCCCGCGAGGTGGAGAAATACATTCCGCAGCCGGCCGTGAGCATCGCCTCCGTGCGGGTCGGCGAGGTGCCGGGCATCCATACCGTCGGCTTCGAAGGGCCCTGCGACCGCATCGTCCTGGAGCATGAGGCCTTCTCCCGCAAGGGGCTGGCCGACGGCGCCGTGACGGCCGCCCTGCTGACCGAGGGCCTGGAGGGCGTCCATGAATTCAAAGACCTTTTCCTGCTATGAGTCTCTTTCTGCAAGGAGTGGGAACGGCACTCGTGACCCCGTTCAAAGATGATGCGGTGGACTATTCCGCCTACGAGGCGCTGGTCCGCCGGCAACTCGCGGCCGGGATCGATTTCCTCGTTCCGCTGGGCTCCACCGCCGAGACGCCCTGCCTGGAAGACGACGAAAAGGTGCGTCTGCTGGGTATCACCCGGGAGATGGCCGGCGACCGTCCCGTCGTCGTCGGCGCCGGGACCAACTCGCTGCGCCATACCCTCCGCACCATGCGGCTCCTGGAGCCCTGCGGCCCGGACGCCTTCCTCATTGTGGTCCCCTATTACAACAAACCCACCCAGGAAGGTATGTACCGCTATTTCCGCGCCGTAGCCGAGGCGACCGACAAGGCCATTGTACTCTATAATGTACCGGGCCGCACGGGCGCGAATCTCTCGGCGGAGACCTGCCTGCGCCTGGCCGCCGACGTGCCGAACATCGTGGCGGTCAAGGAGGCCTCGGGCAACCGCGCCCAGGTGGAGGCCATCCTGCGTGGCCGTCCCGAGGGCTTCAGCGTCCTCAGCGGCAACGACGATGAGGCCCTGGACGTGATGCAGGGCGGGGGACAGGGGGTCATCAGCGTGGTGTCGAACCTGGTGCCGGAGTTGGAAGCGGCGATGTACAAGGCTTTCCGCGAAGGTCGCCGTTTCGACGCCGAAGCCTTGCGCGAACGCCTGATGCCGCTCTGCGAGGCCTGTTTCGTGGAGAGCAACCCGATTCCGGTCAAGGCGGGCCTGTCGCTGCTGGGCCAGTGCTCCTCTGAGATGCGCCTGCCGCTGACCCCGGCCACCGGGCCGACCGTCGAAAGGATGAAAGCCTGCCTGCAGGCCCTCCAAATGCTGTAGTCTATGGATTCCGAAAGACAAAAATTCTACGACACCCTCCGGGCCCTGGAAGAGGGAACGGTCCGGGTGGCCGAACGCAAGGACGGGAACTGGGTGGTGAACACCTGGGTCAAAGAGGTCATTCTCAGTGGCTTCCGTCTGGGTGAACGGGTGGATATGTCCACCGGCGGTTTCTCCTTCTTCGACAAGGATACCATCCCCATGCGGCAATTCTCCCTGGAGGACAATCTCCGTATCGTCCCGGGCGGCACCTCCGTCCGGCGCGGGGCTTTCGTGGCCCCCGGCGTCATCGTGATGCCCCCCGCCTTTATCAACATCGGGGCCTATGTCGATGAGGGGTCGATGATCGATTCCCATGCGGTGGTCGGCTCCTGCGCGCAGATCGGGAAAAGGGTCCACGTGGCGGCCAACTGCCAGGTGGGCGGCGTGCTGGAGCCTGCCGGCGCCCTGCCCGTCATCATCGAGGACGACGTGTTCCTCGGCGGTGGCTGCGGCATCTATGAAGGCACGCTCGTCCGGGAACGGGCGGTCATTGCCTCCGGCGTCATGATTACCCGGGGGACCCCCGTCTATGATGCCGTGAACGGCGGTTTCATCCGTCCCGACGCGTCCGGCCAGCTGGTGATTCCCGCCGGCGCCGTGGTGGTGGGCGGCAGCCGTCCGGTGACCAAAGGCCCCGCGGCGGCCGAAGGTATCCAGGTCTATACCCCCGTCATCATCAAATATCGCGACGAGCGGACCGATGCGTCCGTGTCGCTGGAGGAGGCGCTGCGCTAGATGGAACCGATGGACTACAGCGGCTTCTTTTCCGAAGATGTCGGATCTTTCTTCCGCAGTCCGGTCCGTGAAATCTTCAAACGGGTGGACCTGGGGTCCATCTATTCCTTTGCGGGCGGTTATCCTTCGGCCGACACCTTTCCGCTCGACCGTATGGCTCCGCTCGCGGCCCGCGTCGTGGAAAAATACGGCGCGAAAGCCCTCCAGTATGGGGGTACCCAGGGCGTCCCGGAACTGCGGCAGGTCCTTTCGGACCGTTACGGCGTGCCCCTGGAAAACATCCAGGTCACCACATCCTCCCAGCAGGGTATCGATGTCTGTACCCGTATCCTCGCCGACCCCGGCGATGTCGTCCTGACGGCCTGCCCGACGTATCTGGGGGCCCTGCAGTCTTTCCGTTCCTACCGGGCGGAAGTCTGCTCGTTCCCGCTGCGTCCCGCCTTTGCGCAGGCTTGCCGGGAAGCCGTCCGCAGCCTGCGTGCCGGGGGAAGGAAGGTCGCCTTCCTCTATCTGATTCCTGATTTCCAGAACCCTTCCGGGGAGACGCTTTCCCTGGAGGAACGCCGGGAGATCGTTGCGATGGCCCGCGAGGAAGGGATCCTCATCGTGGAGGACAGTCCCTACCGGGAACTCCGCTATGAAGGGGAGGATATCCCTTCGCTCTACTCCCTTGCGCCCGAGCGGGTGCTCCATCTGGGTTCCTTCTCCAAGATTTTCGCCCCGGGGCTGCGCCTGGGCTGGATTTTCGGTCCGCCGGCCCTGCTGGATGCCATCTACGTCTGTAAGCAGTCCCTGGACCTGTGTCCGCCGGTGTTCGACCAGTACCTCGCGGCGGAGTTCATGGGCAGCGGCGCGCTG
Organism: uncultured Bacteroidales bacterium; assembly: GCA_946402945.1. Taxonomy (GTDB): domain Bacteria; phylum Bacteroidota; class Bacteroidia; order Bacteroidales; family UBA932; genus Cryptobacteroides. Next base: position 13,870 of record CAMIYB010000023.1, read on the forward strand.
GACGCCAATCTCCGGAAGACCGTCGCCCTGTACCGCGGCAAACGCGACCTGATGCTTTCGCTGCTGGAAGCGAACATGCCTGCAGGCGTGCGCTGGACCCATCCTGAAGGCGGTTTGTTCCTATGGCTCACCCTGCCCGAGGGCTTTGACAGCGTCGCTTTCTATGAGACGGCCCTTTCGGCCGGCGTGGCCTATGTGGCCGGTTCCTTCTTCGGGGCCGGGGCCAACACCATGCGCCTGAATTTCTCCTTCATGACGGAAGACCGCATCCGAAAAGGTCTTCTGCTGCTGTCCGATCTAATCCGCCAAGCGATATGATCTTCTACAAGTATCACGGAGCCGGGAATGATTTCCTGCTGGCCGACGGCCGCGACGGGGCCGCCGTGCCCGCGGCTGCGGATGTCCGCCGCCTGTGCGACCGTCACCTCGGATTCGGCTCCGACGGTCTGATGGTGCTCCAGCGGCCGCAGGACCCGTCCCATGCCTTCCGGATGGTCTTCTTCAATCCGGACGGTTCGGGCGGCATGATGTGCGGAAACGGCGGGCGCTGCATCGTCGTCTTCGCCGCCGATCGGGGGCTCATCGGCGACCGGTGCGTTTTCGAGGCGCCCGACGGCCTGCACGAGGCCCGGATCCTGGGTCGGGAAGGCCGCGACGCGACGGTCTGCCTCGGCATGCGCGACGTGACGGAATTCCGGCGGCTCGGCCCCGGAGAATGGTTTCTGGACACCGGCACGCGCCACCTCGTCCGCTTCGGCGACGACATCGATGCGCCCGATCTGCCCGCCCTGGCCCGCCCCCTGCGCTACGATGCGCGCTTCGCCCCGGTGGGCGTGAATGTCAATTTCTCCCGCCTGGAACCCGACGGACTCCGGGTGCGGACCTATGAGAAAGGCGTTGAGGCAGAGACGCTTGCCTGCGGTACGGGCATCGTTGCGACGGCCCTCGCCGCCCGCCTGGAAGGCCTCGTGGATGCGGACTGCATCCCGGTCCGCAGCGGCTTCTCCCGCCTGGAGGTCGCCTTCACCCCCGGCGACGGCGTCTTCACCGCCATCCGTCTCACCGGCCCCGTCTCCTACGTCGGACAACTGTCGGATGCGTTTTAGGTCTTCTCCGCTGATTCATTTTCTGTCGCTTTTTGCTATCTTTGCAAAAAAATGGAGATAATGAAAAAGAACCTGTTTTGGATAGGGATCCTGGTGGCTGCGGCAACGTCCTGCCTGAAAGGTTCCTATGAGGTGACCGACTATATCATAAGTGATTTCGATGCGCTGGACAGGCACTATATCGTCGAACTGGACAGCGTCTATAACATCCTTCCCTTCATCGACCGGGGGTATATCGGCTACAACAACCGGCATCGGGACTATGATCCGTCGACGGACCCGTCGGATGCTTCCGTCACGGTCCGGGAATACGGTTATTTCACGGGCGGATTCAGCCTTTCGATGAAATGCGACTCCCTTGTCAAGGAAGGGCATGTCACCCGCTCGGAGTATTGCGTGGCCGATTCCACCGGCCACCGGTTCTCGGCCGTGTTTGCCGTCTATTACCAGAATCCCGATCCCGCCCAGATGCCCGACCATGATATCGTGTTCGTTTCCAGCGTCTTCGGTTCCTGCACGCCTTCGGTCTGTTTTGTCCAGAACACGAATGCCACCGTCAACCTTGTCCGTTACGGCGATGCGGACATCCCGCCATTCGCCCAGGGCGATTACATCAAACTGCAGGCCGTCGGCATCCTGGACGGGAAGACCTCGGCCCCTGCGGAAATGTATCTGGCCAATTACGACGGCAACGGGCTGTCGGTCGTGAAGAAATGGACGGAGTTCAACCTGTCGCCTGTCGGGGATTTCGACTATCTCGATTTCACCCTGTCGTCCAACCGGACGGATATTCCGCTCTTTTTCTGCCTGGACGACCTGAACTGCCGCATCCAACTTTCGCGTTAAGGGATCGGGGCGCAGTCGCATTTTTCTCCGTTTCGGCGCAAAGATTAGGAATATTTTTCTTAACTTTGCGCCCGCATTCTCGAGTAGGGTGCATGTAACTTATTATTAACGTATAACTGACAGATTCACAATGGCTGTTAAAATTCGTCTCCAGCGCCACGGAAAGAAGAATTTCGCATTCTTCCACATTGTTGTGGCCGACTCCCGTTCGCCCCGCGACGGTCGTTTCATCGAACAGCTCGGGTCCTACAACCCGAACACCAACCCCGCTACCATCGTCCTCAACCACGAGCGTGCGCTCGCATGGCTGAAAGTCGGTGCCGAACCCACGCTCACGGCCCGCAGGATCCTCTCCTATGAGGGTGTCCTCCTCCGCAACCACCTCGACGGTGGTGTCGCCAAGGGTGCTCTGACCCAGGAGCAGGCTGACCGCAAGTTCGCCGACTGGAAGGAAGGTCGCGACGCCAAGATCGAGTCCAAGAAGCAGGGCATCAGCCGTGCTGCCGTCGAGAAGGCCCGCGCCGCCAAGGAAGCGGAGGTGAAGGTCAGCGAGGCACGTGCCGAGGCGCTTGCCAAGAAGGCCGCCGAAGCCGCCGAGGCTGCCCGCAAGGCCGCCGAAGAGGCTGCTGCCGAGGCTCCCGCCGAAGCTCCCGCCGAGGAGGCGTAGCGATGTTGCCGACAGGGACTGAAAACCTGCTCAAGATCGCTCAGGTCCTGAAATCCAACGGCACGGACGGCGAGATCCTTCTGGGACTGCGCGACATCCTGCCGGAAGATATCGACCGCGAAGAACCGGTGTTCATCGTTTTCGATGGACTTCCGGTTCCTTTTTTTATCCTGTCCCTCTCCGCGCGGGGCCGGAACCGGGCCCTGGTCCGCTTGAACGACATCCGCACGCTGGAAGATGCGGAAGAAGTGGTCGGCAGGCCGGTCTATGTATCTGCGGATACCTATTCCCTGGAGGACGACGGCCCGGCTTCCCTGGTGGGGTGGACCCTGGAGGATGCCGCGGGCAACCCGTGCGGCACGATTTCTGATTATGAGGACATCCCGGGGAACACCTGCCTGTATGTCGCCCGGCCGGACGGCTCGACGGCACTGGTGCCGCTGCACGAAGACCTGGTGATCGCCATGGACGGCGAGGCCCGTGTCCTCCGCATGGAAATACCCCAAGGATTGTTATGAAAAAGATGCTTCTCGCCCTGTGCTGCGCCCTTCTGGCCGCCACAGTCCTCTCCGCCCAGAACGACAAGGCGGACAACATTATCGGCACCTACAGCGCCGTCAACGGTTCCGATCCCTATCGCGTACGGGTCAGCAGGAGCGCCGACGGTACGTACCTGGCCCAGATTATCTGGGTCAAGGACAAGTACGACAAGGACGGGAACGTGTATCTCGACACGAAGAATCCCGACAAGTCGCTCCGCAACACGCCCTGCGACCAGATTGTCCTCATCAAAGGGCTCAAATACGATGCGGCCCGTCAGCGCTGGGGGGAGACGAAGGTCTATGATCCCAAGCGCGGCATCAAGGCCAATGTCGTGGTTACCTTCGACGGCCCCAAGACCCTCAAGGTCCGCGGTTCCCTCCTCGGGATCAGCGAGACGGAGGTCTGGCACCGCGAGTAGTTTTTTACGAAAATTTTTGCAACTTCGCCAAAAAAGCGTATCTTTGCAATCCCTATCCAACGAGGGTTCTACCTGCGGCAGTGGTGAAATGGTAGACACGCTACTTTGAGGGGGTAGTGGGCGTTGGCCTGTGTGAGTTCGAGTCTCACCTGCCGCACAAGGGGACTGCTTCAGAAAGAGGCAGTCCTTTTTTGTCTCCGTAAGTCATTGAAAACCGGTCCGAAATATCCTACCTTATAAGCGGTTTCGCGGTCCCGGGTAAACCCGGCACGGATTTACAAAAATACAATTGTTCCGGATACATAATAATCTCAATAGTGATACTTCTTCTGCAGGGCGGCCATAAATATACATCCGGTGGCCGCTGCCATAAACTCCGCATAAACCACAGAACTCCAGATGCCGTCCACACCCAAGAACAGAGGTAACAGAAGAACCGCCCCCAGTTCAAACACAAACGTCCTCAAAAAGGCAATCAGCGCAGACACCACCCCGTTGCTGAGCGCGGTAAAAAAGGCCGAACCAAAAACGGCCATTCCCGTGAACAGGTATGCAAAAGAGAAAATACGGAACGCGTGGACTGCATCAGAGAGCAGTTTCCCTCCATCCTGAAGGAAAAGGGCTGAGAACGGACGGGCCAGGACTTCGGACAGGACAAACATCGCAAGGGACGCGACTCCGATGATTTTCAGGCTTCTTATTCTGAGAGTCTTGAGTTCCAGGTAGTTCCGCGCGCCGTAATGATAACTCACCACCGGTCCAATTCCGTTTGAATATCCCACAAAGATGGCAGAGAAAATAAGGCTGAGATACATCAGAAGGCCATAAACCACCACCCCGTCTTCACCGGCATACTTAAGCAGCTGCACATTGTAGAAAACCCCCACAAAAGAACCGGCTGCCTCCTCCATGAATTCCGAAGTCCCGTTTATGCAGCTCTTGACTAGCGACCTGACATCCCATACTGGCTTTACAAGCCTGAGGACGCTGTCATTCTTCCTGCTGAAATAGATGAGCGGGAACACGCCCCCCACAATCTGTGTCAAGGCCGACGCCGCTGCCGCTCCCGCAAGTCCCCATTTGAAGCCAATGAGAAAAAGCGCATCCAGCACAACATTGGCCAGTCCGGTAATAACGGTAATGGCAAGCCCCAGGCGAGGCTTCTCTGCCGCAATGAAGAACAGTTGGAACTCATATACCCATATCCAGGCAGGAAGAGCCAGGATAAAGATACGCCCGTACAGCACGCTGTTTTCAAGGAGTTTTCCCTCCGCGCCCAGCATACTTGCCACCTGGGGTATAAAGACAAAGCCCAGCACCATCAGCAGAACGCCCACTACAGAAGATGCCAGCACTATCAAGGAGAACAGGCGGTTGGCCCTTTCACGGTCGTTCTCTCCCAGCGTCTTCGCAACCAGCGCGTTGCCGCCGACACCAAACATATAGCCTATGGTACCCAGGATATTCAGTATCGGAAATATCAGTGTAACCGCTGCAAACTCAGACTTTCCCGCGAAATTTGCCACAAAGAAGCCGTCCACCACAATGTACAGCGACGCAAAAATGTTCATCGCAATGGTGGGCAGGGTAAACCGAAGCAATTTCCGGGTTGTAAAATGCTCTGATAAATGGATACGGGAGGCCATCGGGTGCTAGGCTTCTTCTTTTATATAATACGCCCTCACCTTACTCTCGGTAATCAGGACGGATTCTTGATGGAAAAAGAAGCAGAGATCTCTTGCGATTTCATCCGCAACACCTTCCCGGGGGTCCAGCAAACAAAGGACAAGGGTCTTCTCCTGGGTATAGTCTCCATTTTCGTGAAAATAGCCGCCATCTGAAACGATAAACGAGAAAGGGACTTTGTAACTCTTACATACGTGCTTCATTACGTCCACGTACATCTCGGTCTGATACTTCTGCCGCTTGGTGGCGGCATCGTTGAGACCAACGCTTATTGTTATCTCTGTCATAGAAGCAGGTTTTTGGCAGGCCTACCCACGCGCGGCAACTATATCCAAAAGGTAGTGCTCCTCGGTTCCCACGAAGGTGCCGTTGTTGCACTTGACCGCCTTCGATATTGTTGTATTACTCATTGCGATATACTTTATGCTGCCTCACCGAACAGTTCCTTGTACCACTCTTCCAGTGCGTCGTAGATTTTTAACATATTTTCTTTCCGCCGAAGTACACATCCTCCGGCAAATTATGGCTGAAGCCCTCATGCTCTGCCGTCAGAAGATCCTTGTCGAAGACCAGGAAATCGGCATCCTTGCCGGGGGTGATGGAACCCTTCTTATCCT
>CAMIYB010000024.1 GCA_946402945.1 uncultured Bacteroidales bacterium
TGATGTAGTCCCGGACCTCCGCGCAGAGCGTCTGCAACTCTTCCACGGACAGGCCACGGATATCCGCCGGGCTCCCAACTTTGTCTAGCAAACTGTACATCGTCCTGCAAAGATAGGCATTTTTCGGGAATCCTGACACGGGTTTCCGGCCTTGTGACGAGTTGTCGCATGTCCGATTCGTCTTTCGCGAATCCGGGGCAGGCGGAAGAGCCTCTCCTGGGCCCTATTTTGCTGCCTGCTGTCGCCGAAGCCGTTCCTGCTGGAGACGGACGGAAGGCCGGTTGCCCGGATAAACCAGATAGGGGAGCGTTGCGGGAGAAGTGCCGCTGACATCTGTCCTGGAAACGGCCTGAACCTTTGCGGAAAGGATGCTGGTCCCCGCTGTCGCACCGGAGCCTGCCCGCTCCAGGGAAGCCGGGATGAAGCGACTGTCAAACAGGGGCTCCAGTGGCCAGCTGCAATAATTGGCAGTCGCCGGCTTCGCTGTGCGGAAGCCCATCCCGGTTGCCAGGTCCTTCGTCGGGGCGTCCGCATGCGGGTCCAGGGCAAAGACGGCCCGTCCGTCCCACCCTTTTTCGGAGAGATGGTGTCGAAAAGCCTCCAGAAAGGCTTGGAAGGCAACTTTATATCTGGCATCTTCCGGGGGAAGGACGTCCATTCTGTCCGTTGTAAGATCGTAATAGCGGAGCGGCTCCCCTGCACCATAGCAGCGGATTTCTCCGTCCAGCCCACAATCGGTCATGAAAGCGATGTATCGGTCCAACACCTCGAAAGAGAAAGACCATCCCGCTGAACTATGCATCCAGGAAACCATGGTCAGGAAGGGATCTTCGGCCTGTGCATGGAACGGGTCATGACAGATGGCCACGGCAAAATGGCGTTGTCCCAGGGAAACGAGCCGTTCCATCAGGGGACGCATGGCGGCGAAGTGTCCCTCGCTCCACGGCGTTTCGTATTCGGTCTTCCATTCTGCCAGGTGATAATACCGTGCGATGGAGTATGGGTTAACCAGCCATTCTTCGTCCGAAGTGAGCGGAGGCAGTTCCCGCTCCGATACGAGTACGGTCAGCGGGAGACGGGCAATGATTTCTGTCCTGCTCCGCAGGATCAATTCACCGGAATAGCGGCCCGCTGCCGTCGCCGGAATGGGAAGATCCACCCAGATGCCCTGGGTTTGTCCGGGACCGGCGCCCAAACCCTGGGTCCAGCCGTCGATACAGTCGGGAATCAGCAGGCTGTCTGCCGCCTGGACGAAACCGTTCCTCCCGACAAGAACGCTCCGGACCCAGCCGATACAGGCTGTTGTCCCGGGAATGATCCCCCTGGCCCCCTTTAGGTCTGTCATCTCGGCGGAGAGGTCCTTCAGATGTCGTCGGGTCCAGAGGACGGCTTGCGCCATGACGTGTTCTCCGCGCCAGCAGTCGATGCTCAGCGACCGGGACAACGGGCCCTCGGGAATCTGGGTGCGGGGATAGACCCTTCCGGTTTCTCCCCAGGCGAACCGGTATCCCTTGACCGCAGCCCAGGACGCGGTGTCCGCCGGGGCGAAGGGGGGCATCTCCTGATACGACAGCAGCGGAAATTTTTTTTGCATCGTCGGCCAGCCGCCCTGGGTCCTGTTCTGGGCATGGACAGAATGCGGCAGCAGGCAGGAAACCGACAGCATGACCGCCGTTAGCAGGAAAGGGTGGAGGTTTTTCATCGGTTCAGCAGTTTTTTGACTTGGTAAATGGCCTGCGGCATGGCATATCGGTCGCGGATGTTGTATCGGTCCTCCCCGAAGGCCATATAGCGGAGCGGAGCAAGGGCCTGCTGCAGGTCGGTGCGTCCTTCAGCGGAGAGAATCCGCATCTTCTCATAGTCCTGAATGCCTTCGACCAGGCGCTCGAAACGGATGGATGTCCGGTTGCCCGGATACAGCATGTAGGATTCGCCCGGGTACCAGATGGAATAACGGCCGTCCTCCAGCGGGTCCGTGCCGTTGCGCGGCCAGTGGATGACGGCCCAGCAGAGGAAGCCGTCGGCGCCGCGGACGAACATGTTGTACGAAATGTAAACCTGTTCGATGGGGTCCGAAATAATGTACCTGTTCGGGTGAATCTCCGGGCAGCAGATGTAGAAGGTCGTCTTCAGCCCTTCGGCCCGACGCTTCTCGATACCGCCTTCCGGGAAATCTTTATAGGAAGCGAGGGAATAATCGTAAATGTCCCCGTCGATCTGGGGCAGGTGCTCGAATCCGGCCAGGGCGATTTTCATCCCGGGCTCTGCGCTGCGGACGACCCGGATGAGCGCCTGCATCTGGTCGAGCGGCCGTTCGTCCGATGCGATGGCTGTTTTTTCAAACCATCCTTTCTTCCGCAGGTGGGCGGCAAAATCGTGCAGAAAAGCCGTCATGACCGTCTCGTACTCAGGGGAGTCCGGCCCTGCCTGCAGATTTTGGAAAGAATCGGTGGCGATGTCGTAATACCGGAACTGGTAATTCCACGGCGCCATCGAATAGCAACTGATCTGTTCTGTGATGCCGCAGTCCATCATGAATTGCACGTAGCGGTCGAAGATATCGTACTGCCAGCTCCAGGACCCGTCCGGATGCCGGATCCACGCAATCATCGAGTCAAAATTACCGGCGGTTCCTCCTCCTGTTCCCCAGGGTCGGTGCATCATCGTGGCCGTAATACATTTCTGGCCTGCACGTGCTATCCGCTCCGCCAGGGGCTTCAGAAGGGCGAAATGCGCGTCGCTCCAGTAAGGAACACCGGCATATTCCGCGCAGGTGAACGGGTTGATCCACAGGTCGAGGTGGTAGGACCAGTCGGCCGGGGCGGGAAGGATCCGCTCCAGGGCTTTGACGCTGAGTTTCAGCCGGGCGACGACGTTCTCGTCGCAGCGGACGGTAAGTGTCCCCTGGTATGTGCCGGCGGGGATGTCGCGGGGAATCGGGCAGGTAATCCAGATTCCCCGTGTCTGGCGGGCCGGCAGGGGATAGGCCGTCAGATACGGGTCGATGATGTCGGCGACCATCGACGAATCCATCTGGTCGATCCTTTCACCCATATAGCCCTTGTAGCAACCGTCTGTCATGGGCTCATAGGTGTCGACGACCAGCGGGCGGACAAATCCGGCTTCGCACGTGACGGCCGGGATGGTACCGCCCCGCCCGGACAAGTCGCTCAGTTCGAAAGAAAACGCTCCGCCCGTTGTGGTCCATATGACAGCCTGGGCGTAAACCCGTTCTCCCCGCCATCCTTCCAGCGTACACTGGCGGGATGTGCCTCGGGGCACTTCCACCGGTGAATAGCGGTTGTCGGTGGAGCCCCAGGCAGCCTGTGATCCTTTTTCTGCAGCCCATTCCGCGGTGTCAGGTACCAGGAAGCAGGGACGCTCCCTGTAACTTTGTGCCTGCGCGTCCAAAACGAGAAGCAGGATGGTGAGGCAGAAAAGCAGTCTCATTCGCATTATCATCTTTCTTCGGTTTCTTTCAGCAGTTTCCGGGCAGCGGCAATGCGTCCGTCCAAATAGGCCTTTAAATGATCCCAGCGGTAATAGACTTTTCTGACGGGCTTGAGCGGCAGCGGCAGGTCCTCGTCGTTGAAGAGAATACGGACAAGCGTGTCGTCCTTCCGCCGGCCTTGCCAGAAGACCAACTGAAGGTTGGAGGCCATGGGAATATTGTTATAGCGGAAGATGTTTTCCACTTCCGCGGGGTCGTCCGTTACGCCCGACCAGGCCGGCGATCCGAGGAGCGCAAGCAGTGAAACCAACTGATAGTCATGGCCGAAGCGGAGCCGTACGGCAGGACGCTCTGCGGCCAGGTCCTCTTCCGCCCGGCGCACGAAGTCATCCAGCAGAGGATGCATTAAAGCCGGTGCTCGGCCACGGGAATATTTCCGTGAAGGACCGGCGATGGCGTAGAATTTCAAGTTCGTGAACCGCCAGATCGGCTCAATCTCCCGATCCGTGAGCCAGTCCAGTCCCCGGAACATGGGATCGATGCAGGGCCCGTCTGCACAGATATTGTAAAAGATTTGCAGAACATCCTGTCTGGCACTTCCGTGTTTGACGACCGGCCGGGTGAACATCCTGCTGAAAAATAGCGAAGTATCCATCTGTGCACGCATTGCAAGATAGTCGTCCTTCCACCTCCCCTTGAGGTCCAGATTGTGCAGGTCGAAATCCCGGACATCCGGATTTTCGGGGACGATGCAGTGGAGGATACGCATATCTTCGGGACGGGCGGCCGTTTCCACGGACAACCCCGGACACAGGGTCCGGAGGGTCGTGCAGAAGGCGTCCATCGAAGCGATGACACGGGGTTTGGTCGTGGAACGGGCATCGATCTCGGCCCCGGGGCGGAACACCTGCGGATAGCGGCGTGTCATGTTTGCCGCGAGCAGCGCCTGCTCCCGTTCTCCGATGGCCGTCAGTTGCCCGGCATGACCCCGGATCCGCTGTTCGTACAGCGGGCGGAAAGTATCCAGAAAGGCCTGTCCGTCGGAAGTCAGCGCGCCGGCGGCTTCGGCCTCGGTGAACAGCCGCCAGATACGGGCATAGCCTTCTTCCGAGGTATAGTATCTGGAGCCGTGCCGGCCGTAGTGGCTGATATAGACGGGGTGATACCGCCCGGGCAGCGGGGCCGGGGTTATTTCTTTGAAAGGATAGGTCCGGTAGTTCCCCGGATAGATTCCGGCCCGGGCGTTAGGATCCTCCCCGACGGGCGGATAACCTCCGTCCCAGGGCTGGGCCGCTACGGAAAGGCCAAGGGTCAGGAAAAACAGCAGCAGATACTTCTTCATTCTGGAAGAGGATAAGCAAGGACACTGCTGCGCCAGCCGTCATCGCTGCGCCAGGAGAAAAAGCCCAGGTAGAGACGACCTTTCCATACGCGGACGCCTTCGTTTTCAACAGAGGCCGCTTCGTGGTCGGAAAGGCCCCAGGTATCCCAGTCGGGACATTCCCGGGCGATGGCTACTTCCGTCCTGGGGAAGGCGATATTCCCGTCGAAATCATATCCGGTCAGGAATGTTCCGGTACGGCCGCCGCCTTCGCTGAACCAAATCCGATCTCCGTCCACATCAAATCCCTGCCAGGCGGTGGAATTGATGCCTTCCGGATTGTTCCCTCCGGTGTGCGTTCCGATTTCCGCCACCGGTGTCAGGCCCTTCAGATTGTGCACTTTAATCTGGACCTGCAACGTGTCCTGAACCGCATCCGGCGCCCCTTCTCCACCCCGGATCCACGGATCGGGAAGGGTGATGGATTCCAGTGGCGTGGCCAGCGCTTCACTCAGGCGGTAGATGCGGATGCGACGGGCCCGGTCTTCCGGAATACCGGCTTCCTGGCGGTCAGGCCGATAGCAGGAGAAGGCCAGCAGATCATGTTCCTGGTCCAGGGCGACGTTGATATCTCCGACGTGCGGAAACCAGAAATGTTCCAGATCTTCCGGCCGGAAGGTCGCGCCGGGCGTGAACCGGACCCGGCAGACTGTCTGGGTGCGCCAGTAACTTTTGCTGCGGACTTTCGAGGCGAAGTTGCCTATCCAGATGAAAGGGCCGTCAGGAGTGTTCTCGACGGCCATCCCCGTCGGATGGCCGGCGTAGGGGAGCGTCATCCGTTCACCAGTTGCCGTCGCGGTTTGCGCGGTCCGGTTAAGGGAGTCCCGCCGGATGCGGAAGATACTCACGCCCCAGTAATCCGGAGGATCAATCTGGGCATAGTACAAATTTCCTTTCCGGTCCAGTTCGAACTGCTGGGCGATAATCTTGCGGTTCAGGTCGCAGATGTTTCCCTCCCGAAGCGGTCCGTCAAAACCGGATAGCTTCTTCCCGGAGCCGCAAGCCCCGAGAAGAAGTCCGGCCAACAAGAAGAAAAAGAGTTTTCGCATCAATACTTTACTTTCAGCCAGGGAGCCTTTTCCGCGGCAAATTTCATGTATTCAATCGGTTTGTCCGTGCATAGGTAGTCCGCTCCGAGATAGGCGCCGAGCATGAGATCTTCTACGCTATGGCCCGGCCACAGGCTGACGGCCAGTCCGGCTTTGTGCGCATCCCGGACCGCTTTGCGGGAGGTGCCGTCCATGGTCGCGCCGACACGCCGGATACCCATGGCCTTGCACAGTCGGATGGTCTCGTCATCCAAGGGGCGGCCCGTGATCAGAAGCAAATCTACATCGGGATGCTTTTGCTGGAGATAGCGCAGGCCCCGGTAGTCGGAGGAGGTGAAAATGTATTCCGCATCCGCCGGTTTGGCCGCCATGACGGCTTTATAGACCTTTTCGACATAGGGGTAGAGTTTTTCGTCCGGGTAGAGATCCGGGCTTGTCTTGAGTTCAAACTCAACATAGAGCCCCTTTAGCGGCCGCAGGAATCGGAGAAATTCGTCCAGGGTGATCATCTTGTGCCCTCCTTTCGTGTCGAGGGCTTTGATTTCCTTCAACGTCTTTTCCTCCAGGACCCCCGTTCCGTTGGTGCAACGCTCCAACGTGGCATCGTGGGCGATGACCAGCACGCCGTCCCGCGTAATCCGGATGTCCGTTTCAAATCCGCGGTAGCCGGCATCGGCGCTGGCCTGAAATGCCTCCAGCGTGTTTTCGTCGAATTCCATCCGGCCTCCGCGGTGGGAGAAAATCCGGATTTCTTGTTCCTGCGCAACCGCACTGAAACAGAGCGTCAGCGCAAGAAGAGTAGAGATACGTTTCCTATTCATATGCAATCAATTCAACTTTTATCCATGACAAATAGAATGCCTGGGTGGCATCTGCCCGTCCGAATCCGATGCGCTGGCCCTTTTCGAGGGTGATTTCCGCCGAGGCGGTCTCCCAGACGTTCAGTTCCAGTTCGCCGGCTTTCCAGGTTGAAACGGGCGTATCGGTAATCAGATAATCGTTGGCGCCCCGGGTGGTTTCCTTGGGGAAGACCGCAAGATTGACGGAAGCGGCTTCCTTGTAGTTGCCGGCGGCTTCAAAACTTACCCGCACGCGGGCTTTTTGCTTCAGACAGTCCAGTGCAGGAGAGACGAAGTAACGGCCGTTGGCATCCAGGCGCAGATATCCGGCTCCTGACGGGATGGCTCCGGTCCCTCTCCAGGGTGCGAGGCTGGTCGAGGCGAACCAGGTCGCCCCGTCCGTACCGGCCCCGGCACCCCAGACTCCGTTGAGCAGATTCATTACGCCGCTGTTGACCAGCCCGGAGGAGGAGGTCTGGGGCGTGAAAGGACCGGCCGTGTAACTGGACAGATGGTTGAATCCGACCAGTTTGCGGATGAAGTCTCCGCATCCCCACGCCAGCTCGTCGAAGTCCTGGGCGAGGATAAGGTCGCCTGCCTTGGCCTCCCCGGTCAGGACGCCGTTTCGATCTTTATCGCTTGTGGTGTATTTGGCCACGGAAGCATCGTCTCCGCTTGCAATCTTGACCCAGTAGTCGGTCCCGGGTTCCAGCAAAGAGAATACATAGCCGGGGCAGACGCCGCTGAAGAATTTGCCGGCGGAGGCCGCCAGGGAAAGAACACCGTACACCGGTTCGGTACAGGCCTCGTCCTTGAAGATGCCCCAGGTCCAGGCTGTGGCGAGATCTGCAGAAGGATCCTCGAACCCGGAACCGCTCCAGCGGACGGCGATCTGCGTGTTGTGGATGAATTCTGCTCTCTGGCTGATGCTTGACTGGGGATCGGGATCAGGATCGGGGTCAGGGTCAGGGGTGGTGCCCTGTTCCATTTCGACGACCTGTATCTCCACGCTGTTGAGGAAGAACTGTTTGGCTGTCGTCCCGAGGTCTTCGGTCCCGATACCGATGCTTTGGCCGGGCTCGGCGGAAACGGTGAATTCGTAGTCGGCCCATTCCTTGGTGAGGGTCTGCGCCGGGCTCTCATAGACCGGTTTGGCCGCGTCGGCCGTGTAGTCGATCAACTGCGGATAGTTATTGACGGTAGGAGCGTCTTTCTGGAACACCGCCACGCGGACGCCGGTAGCCGTTCCTGAGTAATAGGCGGCACGCACCTTTACTTTCAGCGTGGCCTTCCCGGACAGGCAGGTCAGCGCAGGCGTGACGAGGTATCCGTTGCGGCTGGACGCCCCGAATTTGATGATGCCGGCCATCGCCATGGTCCCCTGGGCGCCGTTGTTGCCGTTAGCGACGATATAGCCGCGCCATGCTCCTGTCCGCGTCTTGGATGCGGACTTCCAGACGGTGGCGAAGAGACCCATATCCTGCTGGTTGTCAACGACGAACCATTCGGTCGTCGGGTCTTCTCCCTCGGGTTGGGCGAATCCGGTACGGGCTGCGCGCTGCGTGGTGCTGATACCGGGCAGGTAGTCGATCGGGTCGCCGCCCCATGCGAGTTGGTTGAAGGATTCCCTCAGGATGATATCGCCCTGCCCGGCTTTCTCGGGGAGGATGATATTGTCGTCGGCGGCAGTCGTGTATTTTACCAGGGACGTCAGGTCATCGCTGCTGATCTGGACCCAGTAATCTGTTTGCGGCTCAAGCCCGGTAAAGAGATAACCCGGCTGGAACAGGGCTCCTGCGGCCGTTCCGCCTGCGTGGAACAGGTAGAGCGGTTTCTTGGAGGCACTGGCGCGGGTGATGGTGCCGCCTTCGTCCAACTGCCATGCGTAGATCAGTTCCTTGGCTGCCGCATCTTTGTACAGGGCAATTCGGTACGCCGGAAGTGCATCTTCCTGCAGGTCGGTGAACCCCGTCACAGACCATTTCACGCCGATCTGCGCTTCGTTGAGCACGATGGCTTTCTGCTCGATGGCGTAGTCAGGCCCGTCATAGACGATGGTCTGGACGGCGGACCAGTCGGAGGTAGAGATGCCGGCCACGGCCCGGGCGCGCACCTGGTAAGTTGCCCCGGCGGTAAGTTTGCCGATCCGGCAGCCGTCCTGGCCTGCGCCAAGTGCTTCCGTCCATGCTCCGTCCGTTCCTTTGCGGTATTCGACCTGGTATGTCTTTGCCAGCGGAACGGCATCCCAACTGACGGCGATGCCGCGGCCTGACACCTCCAGGCGGATTTCCGGGGCGCGCAGGGCAATCTGTGTTTCCCCATAGGAAACAACCTTCACGGCGATGTTGTCCATGTAGAAACGGTTGATGGTCTCCTTGACTTCCCGCCGGTCTGCCCCCAAGCCGATGCGCGTGCCCGGCCGTACGTTCGGAATCGTGAAACAATAGTGCTGCGGTTCGTAACCGGGTTCGATGTCGAACACCTCCGCTTTATCGACGGTTCCGCCCGTCACGCTGAAATCGTCGCCGCGGACGGCATCGCTGATGAGGTCGATCTTGAAGTGCTTGGTGTGGCGGACATAACTATTGAAGGCGTCGAAGGAGACTTCCACCGTGGCCGTCTCCCGCAGATTGTCCAGCGGAGGCGTTACGATCTCTCCGAAGTAGTCTCCGGCGCCCAGACGGATATGTCCCGCTCTGGCACAGACGGCGTCCCGGCTGGTGGAATTGCTGCCGCTGATTTCTGCTTCCGGAAGATAACCCCAGTCTTTGAGGCTGGTAGAGGGGATGATTTTGCGGATGGTGTTGAAGAGTACCATCTGCGTGTCATTGTCATTGACCAGATAGAATCCGTGCGGCGTGGCTTCTCCGACCGGATTGTCTCCGGTGGCTTTTTCGAAGGTGGTCAGCGTTCCGCGGGCGTTGCTGGAATAGCCGGCACTGTAGGTCATGGTGCCGCTGCCCCAGAGCAACTGATCGAAGTCTTCATAAAGGGCCCAATGGCCTTCCTGGACCTTTTCGGGACCTACCAGGGTCTTTTGCGACACTTCCGTCGTCGCTTTGACCGCTGGCGCGGACACGGGATTCTCCGGATTGGAGATGTCGCTTACCACGAACCAATAGTCCGTAGCGGGCTCCAGCCCGGTGAACTGGAAGGCCGGAGCGTGGTAGTTGCGGATGGAAGTGCCGGAAATCAGGTAGCCGACGTTCAGATTGGCCTCGGCGAGGAAGTCCCACGAGACCTCCAGGTCAGTGCATGCCTCGTTCCGGTAGAGTGCGATGCGCCAGTCGTGCTGGTTGTCGAAGGCCCAGTCTTCGAATCCCGTAACGCTCCATTCGAAGGAAAGCGTTCCGGCGGAAACAGCTTTCAGGCGTGCCTCGGGGTCTTTTAGCACGGAAACAGGTCCGTCAATGGGACCCTGTCCTACAGCCAAAACCACCGGATTCCCATCCCGGCAGACATAGACCCAGTCGGAGGACGCTTCCGTGAAATTAGCCCGGACGCGGGCATAATAGCGGGCTCCGCTCTCCAGGTCCTTGAAGGAGAAGACGTCGATTTTGCGCGGCGCAAATACTTTGATGGTTTTGGATATTTCCGCTTCGGCATCGTTTTGAAGCGAGCGGGTCAGTTCCAGGGTGAAACTCTTTGCCCCGCCGGTGATCGGACCGGAAGCGTCGAATTCCAGCGAGATGACGTGGTCGGATGAAGTGCCTTCGGCATAACGGACATACTCCGGAGCCGTGATGACCTCAGGCCGGTCCGCCTGGGCGGGTGCGGCTTCCTGAGCGCAGGCGCAGGTCATGGCCAGCAGTGCCGGCAGAAAATGGATTGCTTTCATGTCTTATGCGTTTTAGAAGGTCTTGAGCCATGCAAACATGGCGTCGGGGTAATTGTTGTCCTTCGGGGTGGAGTGTCCGCCGGTCTCGTAACATTCTTCCTGGCAGGGTACGCCGGCCGCTTTGAGAGCCTGGCAATATACCATTCCGTTGTAGCGTTGAGGCACCACTGTGTCGTCCATCGCATAATAGACGAAAGCCCGTGGCGTTTCGGCGGTTACGCATTTGTCAAGCGACCATTCCTCGACCAGGGCGGCAGGTCTTTCGTCACCCAGGAAATAGTAACAGGAGCCTTCGTGGCTGCGGCTGATGTCCATGCTGACGACCGGATAGAGCAGAATCTGGAAATCCACTTTATCCGGATGTTTGACAGCCGTCGCGCCGGCAAGATGCCCTCCTGCGGAGCGGCCGCAGGTCCCCACCAGGGAATAACCGCCCCATTCCGCGGCATGCGCCCGGAGCACGTCCACGGCATCCTCCGCGTTTTGTGTGGGCAGGTCATATCGCCCTCTCAAATCGTTAATGGGCAGGGTGTAATGGAGATAGGCGCATACGACGCCCTGGCCGGCAAATACGCCCGGTTCCGTGGTGACGCCTTGCCCGGAAAGGGAACTGTAGCCGCCGCCCGGACAGAAAATGCAGGCCTTGGTATTGACTCCTTCCGTGTGCCAAACCTCCATCCATGCATCTCCGCCAGGGAGATGGACGACGGGATGCCCGGAATCGCTGGTTGTGAAAGTCGGGATGGCGAGGTAGCGGACATCGTGGCTCTCGACAGCACCGTCGGTCGTCAGGGTCACCGGCAGAATGTAGGGTTTTCCGCTGACATCCGCTTTGATGCGGGCCAGGTCCAGTTGAACCTGGAGCGTGGCGCTACGCTGGCCTTTTTCGATGACTGCGCTTCCCAGGGTATAGACGCCTTCAGGGGCAAGAACGCAGTCGCTGGCGTATTTCGAATTGTACAGGTTGACGAATTCGGCATCGTTTTCCGGAACGGTAAGGCTGCAGGTCAGGTCCTCTGCGGCCGCGTCGGCAAGGACGACATCCAACTTGATTTCCGGGCCTGGAGCGAAAATACGGCTCGTTTCCTGGACGAACGAGAGCGTGTAGGCGGATGCCTCAGGCGCGGGGACCTGGGGACCGAGTTGGTTCCCGCAGGCGCTCAGACCCGAGAGAAGGGCGACCGTCGCCCATCCGAGATGGTGCAGATGATGAATCATGGTTATTTGAGTGCGAGATTATACTTGAAAACATTTGCCCGGGGAGTCGTCGATCCCTGGTACCCCGTTGAGGCAAAAGCCAGGTAGAGATTCCCGTTCCAGGCTTTGACCCCTTCCGATTCCATTGCACCGGTGGTCGTGATGCCGAAACTTCGCAGGGCTGCCGGGTCGGCGAGCAGACTGACATAGGCGCGGGCCTCGTGGATTTTTCCGGTCATGTCGAAGACGGTCAGCGCGCAAACCGACCCGCCCATGATGGCGCCGGCCGTTCCTTCCACGAAATAGACCAGCCCGTCATAGTAGTCGAAACCCTGCCAGGCGTAGTAGTTGACGTCCTCGGGCTTGTTGATAACTGTGGATATCCCCATTTCCTCAAGCGGTTTGACCTTGGTCATGTCGTGGGCCTTGATGGTCGGCGAGACGGTCTCTTCTTTGAGATCGGGCGCCCCGTCTCCGCCGCGGACATATTCCCGCAGGGTGATGTCCTCAAGTGGCGTCTTCATCGCCTCGCTCAGCCGGTAGGTGAAGAAACGGCGGGTCTGGCCCAGATGTTTGGCGTTGTGGTAGGTGACGCAGAGAATATCGTGCTCGGGGTCTATCGCGACATTGATGTCTCCGCTGTGGCCAAACCAGAAATGCTCCACGCCGGCGTCTCCCGGGAAAACCTGCTTGCCGGCTTCCCATTTGATGCGGGCGACGGTCTGGGCGTTCCAGTATTGCTGGTAATATTGATGCGTGGGGGATGTGTACTTTCCGGAAAATTCCGGGACCCACAGGTAAGTCCCGTCCGAGGCGTCTTCGACGCTGCATCCGGTCGGATGTCCTTCATAATACAGGCGCATGACCCCTTCGTTGGCGCTGGATCCAACTTTGGAAGGTTTGACCTTTGTGACGAGCGTTTCGTAGAACGCCGGTTTGGCGCCGACCTGAAAATAATAGATGTTCCCGTCCTTGTCCATGTCAAACTGCTGCATGCCGGACTCGACTGCCAGTTCGCGCCCCAGATCATAGATGTGCTCCGCGGAGAAGGATCCGTCAATGCCCGTGGTGGTTTCTCCGTCACGCGTCGAGACCACCAGCGAGGCGGTCTTGTCGCCATAGGAGGCAGATATGGTGGTCTCGCCGAGGCTGTGACCGATCAAGATGCCTCCGGTGACGGACGCGACCTTCGGGTCGGAGGAAGTCCAGGTAAGAAGCGTGCTCTCCACCTCCGTGGAGTCCTTCCCGGTGACTCCGTAGGTGGTAAGTTGATAATATTTCCCGATTTGGATACTCATACGCTCGCCGCTGAAAACAAGGCGGTCGCCCCGGATGACGGGCTCCTGGGTATTGCAGGCTGCCAGTAGTAAACCGGCCAGCAGGAGTAGTGTGTATTTTCTCATGGCATCCCTATTCATAAGATTGTACCTTGATGCTCAGATCGTCGAGCAACATGCGGATGTATTTGCCATTCCGTTTGTATTCATTGCTGCCGATGGCGATCCGGTCGCCTGGCAGGACCCCCGGAATAGTGACCGTGTAACTTTTCATTGTCTGTCCGGCCTCCATTTCTTCCTGGATGACCGGGATGCGGCCGGCAGCGTCGACGATTACCTGGTGGTTGGTATCGGAGAGCGTGGCTCCCCGGATGATTTCGACGATGTAACTGCGCAGGTCGGCAGCCATCATCGGCATGGCTTTGAAGGAGACTTCCAGGGTCGCGGCCCCCGAAAGGCAGTCCAGCGGCGCGGTCACGATCTCGGCACAGCCGGATCCGGTTCCGAGTTTGAGATGACCGCACTGCGAACAAAGCCGTGCTACGGCATTCGCTTCGCAAATCCAGCCCCAACCTGCGAGCCGGGTCGCCGCAAGCGGGGTCATCAGGTTGTTGAACATCGGAATATCCTGTCCGATGGATACAAGATAATAGCGCATGACCGTGGCTGTTCCGACCGGGTTGCTGCCGGTTGCCTTCAGGAATGAAGGTGCGTTGGAACGCTGCTGGGAGGAGTAGCCGGCCGCATTTTCCTGGTCCATGTAAGACCCGCCCCAGGCCAGTTCGCTAAAATCTTCGAAAAGGATGATTTCGCCCTCACTGGCGGCTTCCGTTTTCAGTGGAACGACCTGTGAGGCAAGCGTCCGGACTTCCACTGCATCTCCCTCGAGGATATTCTCCGGGTCTGTCCTGTCCGAGACTTTGAACCAATAGGGGGTATCGGCATCCAGTCCGCCGAAAATGAAGCACGGGCGGTTGGTGGCCGTGAAGGCCGGCGTACCGCCCGGAGTCAGGAGGAAGGATACTTCCAGATCCTGGCAAGCGGCGTCGCGATAGAGTTGGATATCGTAGGACTCGTAGCAATCGGTGTCGATATCTTTGAAATCGGTACTGCTCCAGGTAAATGAGAGCGTGGAGGACGTAGCCTTTACCAATTCGGCCGATGCTTTGGTGATGGTGGAGATCGGCCCGTCGAAAATGCCTTTTCCTACAAGGACAACGGCAATCTCGTCCGGACGGTCTTCCCGGAGAAGATATGTCCAGCCGGACATACGCGCCCCGGGGTAATTGGCCCGGCCGCGGACGTACCAGCGCCCGTTGGCGGAGAGGCCCGTGAAAATGACTTTCCCGGGCGATTTGACGTCCGCTACGGCATAGGTTTTAGATTGGACGGCATCGTAAACATTTCCTGCACCGGCCGTCGTTTTTTTGACAAGTTGGACGGTAAAAGAACTGGCACCGGCGGCCAGGGCGGGCCGCCAGTCCCAATATAGGGCAATGCTTGTTGCCGACGAGTTGTCTTCGTCGTATGTCAGTGAGATGCACCCGGGCAGCGTCTCGTCCACGCCGAACGATTCCTGTTTTTTGCAGGAAGCCAGAAGGGCGGCAAGAACGGTCGCGATGAGGACCGGAGTCAATCTGTACAGATGGTGTTTCATAATTCGGAATGGTGTGAAAAAAGAGTCCTTTTCAGCTTGGTGCAAGGATCCAATTCTGCGTGGCTTCGCGGACGCAGGCATTCCGATTTTTGACAATGCAAGGTAGGAAGAATCCGCGATATTTCCAAATCAGAAACGCAAGAATGTCAAGATTGAAAGCATCTGAGCCTCATTCCTTGGGGCGGTCTTTCCAGGCATGTTCCCGCCAGTGGGACGGCGTGCACCCCGTAATCCGTTTGAACACGGTGGAAAAGTAATCCTTGTTCTCGAATCCGATGTCCAGCGCGATTTCTTTGATGGATTGCGACGAGTCGGAAAGCATTTCTTTGGACTTGCCAATCTTGACGCGCTGGATGTAGTGTGCGGGCGAGACGCCGGTCTGTTGCTTGAAGAGTTTCCGGAAGCGGGAGTAACTCATGAAAAGGGCTTCCGCCACGTCTTCGGCCCGGACTGTCCGGTAATGGTCCTGGATGTAAATCTTTGCACGGTTGGTCAGTTGGCTCAGGGCGGTTTGTTGCCCATCGTTGTTTTTGTCATAGAACCACATCAGGCACAGGATATTGCTGATAATTCCGTCCAGCGCGGTCTGATACCCCGGCTTCTGCCGCCCCGCTATCAGGATGGCGCGGTTGAACAGTGTGACGATTTCATCATGCAGCCCACATCGGTACACCGGGTGTTCCCGGTTGAATTGTTCGCTCCGGATCCGGGTTTCCAGGAGTCCGCCGTGGAAGCGGAGATAAAACACTTTCCAGCCACTTCCTTCCTGCGGCCCATAAGAATGCCAAACCCCGGGGAAGAGCAGAATCATATGTCCAGGGAGCAATTGTTCGGTCTGGATGTTTTCCCCTGAACGGAAAAGGAGTGTTCCTTGTCCCTGGGTGAGATAGAGCAACTTGAAAGTGTCTTTCGTGTTGCCGAAACTGCTTTCCCGGGGATGATGGCCTCTGGGCACTTCCTGCATGCCAACCGCTTCGGCGGCCATTCCATATTGAAGGTCGTCCTTGCTGAAGGCGAGGTTTTCAAATTGATAAGAACTTTCCATTTTTCTCAAATACACTTGCCAAAACTTGAAAAAAGGTGGAAAACAGATAATCCGCTATGGCGACTATGCCTGCTCGTGGAGGTATCCGTCGTCCTTGATGTTCCACAAGGTAGCGACGAGAATTCCGCCAACGAGCGCAAAGCCAGCCATCAGGATGAAGAGATGATCCCAACCAAAATGGTCGGAGAAGGCGCCGAGCCCGGCTCCGGTGATGACAACGGAGCCGTAACTCATCAGTCCGATCAGCCCGCCCGCCGAGGCGGCCGCTTTCTTGGTCGCGTGTTTGCAGGCTGTCACGTTAATCAGGGCCTGGGGCCCGTAGAGGAAAAATCCGGCCAGGGCCAGCAGCCCAAGGACCAGATAAGGAGATGCGGTGGAAGGAAGCAGTTGGAGGGCAACCAGGCAGATGGCGACGAGGAACATGTCCACGGCTACGACACGGTGGCTTTTCCCTCCGAAGAAATGGTCGGAGATCCAACCGGTGCAAAGCATGCCTGCACAACCGGCAACTTCAAATATCCCCACTGTCCACCCCGCCAGTTGCGGAGAAAGTTGCACGCTCATTTTGCCAAGGAACGTCGGCCCCCAGTCCAGGACGGCGAAGCGGACGACATAGACGAATAAATCCGCGATGGCCAAGATCCAGATGATGGGGTTGAGGAATACTTTCTTGCGGACAAACTCCCGGTAAGCCTTGGAGGAAGTGTCCTCATCAATCTCTGTTTTTGTGTCAGGGAGTTCCGGCAGGCCGACGGACGTGGGCGTGTCGCGCAAAGTGATGATGATGAACAGGATGCCGAAAGCGGCGATGGCCCCGGGAATCCAGAAACACAGACGCCAGTCGCCGGTTTTTCCGATGATATACCCGCACAGGACGGCAAGGACGCCGGCTCCGATGGAGTGTGAGGTGTTCCATATGGCCGTCTTGGTGGCGAGTTCCTTCGGGGGGACCCAGTGGACCAGCAGGCGGTTGCAGGGAGGGAATCCGCATCCTTGGAAGATGTTGTTGATGATCAGCAGAATGGCCATGATTGTAACCATGGCGCCGACAAAATCAGGTCCGCTTTCGGCTCCTGTGATCCAGGTGCTGAGCCGGTCGCTCCAGCCGAACAGGAAGTTCAGCAGGACGCAGACCGTCAGGCCGATGACCATGTGCCAACGGGCGTTGAAGCGGTCGGCTACAAATCCGTTCAGAAACTTCGAAACGCCGTAGATAATGCCTACAAGCGTCAGGACGATTCCGAAATCAGTATTCGTAATGCCGTACTGCTCGCTGAGGACGGGCATGGCGAAGGAGAAATTCTTCCGCACGAAATAGAACATCGAATAGCCGATCATCGAGCAGAGAATGACTCTCCATTGCCAGTAGGAGAAACTGTGTCCGGGCTGCTTTTCCATTATCTGAACTGTTCAAAAGTAAAGGCTTCCCACGGAAGGTCGGCATCGGCCATCCCTTTGTCAAGAATTTGGGCGATGTGCACGAGCAAGGGGAAATTCTTCAGGTCCAGCAGGCCCAACTCGGCCTTACGGCAGACAGCATTGCCCATCACGCGGGTGATGACCAGCGACTCCAATGTGATACCGGCAAGGGCTTCCGTGACTTCATCGTAGTTCAGACCCTTTCCCATGAGGACCCCGCAGCGGCGGGTTCGGCCGCTGAAGATGGTGACATAGAGGTCTCCCAGACCTATGGCTTCGGACTCGAACGTTCCGCCTTGCATCTGCATCAGCGCATGGGTTTCACGGACGGCTTGCGTGAACGTGCCCGCTTGTGAGTTGTAGTGCTGCGGCTCGTTCTCTCCGTGCCAGCGGATATTCAGACCGACGGCCAGGGTTACGGCCATGGCGTAGGCATTTTTCAGGGCCACGGCACTTTCCAGGCCGATGACATCGTCCGTCAGGGAAATGTGGTAGTAAGAGGTCTGCATGGCCTCTTTCATCATGCGCAGTTGTCCGGGATCCTTGCCGCAGAACCCGACTTCCGAAGGATCGTGAAAGACCAGTTCATATGAAGTGCACGGGCCTCCGATCGCGTTGATGGTCCGGTGGATGCCGGCCTTGGCCAGTTCGCTTTCCCAATAACCGGGGTAGGAGAGGAGGGTTCCGTCCGGAAGCCCCATCAGCCCTTTGGTGACGGTGATGACAGGCATCTTCGGGTCAAGTTGCATCAAGATCTCTTTGAGGAACCATTCTACGCCGAAAGATGAGACGCCGCCAATGACGAAATCGGCCCCCTCTACAGCCTTTTTCCAATCCTTGAAATAGTGGAAGGAAACATTCTCAGGGAACGGTCGGCAGAATTTCTCGTGCTTTCTGGTGCGAATATAGCCATCAATGATTTCATTGTCGAGGCAGGTGCCGACGATGCGGACATCATGTCCATTTTCTGCAGCGGGGAAGGCGAGGGCGGAGCCCATCATTCCGGCTCCGATAATGGTAATGGTACGTTTCATTGCGAATAGTTTTTTAGCGTGCGCGTGCACGCATTTGCAAATATAGTGATTTTTCGTAAAAATGATTATCTTTGTCTAAGAATTTTTCCGGCTTGCAGCGTTTTTTTGCGTTCACGTACCCGGAGCCGCTCTCATCATGAAAGAAACGAATCCGATACCAACTGTTTTTGACGTCGCGCGCGAGGCGGGTGTTTCCCGTGGCACGGTGGACCGCGTCATCCATAACCGGGGACGTGTTTCAGAAGATTCCGTCCGTCGTGTTCGCAAGGCGATTGCTCAATTAGGCTATTCGGCCAATCCCAATGCCATGTTGCTGGCCTCCCGTAAAGCCTATACCATTGCCTGCCTGATCCCGCAGTACCGTCCTGGGGAATACTGGTCACTGATCAGCAAGGGTCTTCAGGAAGGCGCGCAGAGTTTGCAGGGGTACAACGTGTCCGTGAAATTGTATCTTTACAATTCTACGGATATCGATTCGTTTTCCGTCCAGGCTGCAAGGGTGCTGGAGGACAGGCCTTCCGGGGTGATTCTTAATGCTGTTTTCCGCGAGGCGGTCACCGTCTTTTCCGAGCAGCTGGACGATGCCGGGATCCCGTATGCCTTTATCGACAACAAAGTGGATGGCCTTGGGAATATCCTCTATTACGGGATCGATCCGTATCGGAGCGGTTATTTGGGGGCCTATCTTCTGACGCTAAAAGGGGATGTACGGGACGTCGCGCTGATCCGTATCACGCGTGACAAGGGCAGTCATGCCGATCCGAACGGCCCCCGCCGCGAGGGCTTTATGGATTATATCGGGGAGCACTTTCCGGACTGCACCGTCCATACTGTTTTTATCCGTCCTGACAGTCCTGCCGATATCCTGTCCACGCTGGAACATTTCTTCACCGCTCATCCCGAGGTCCGGCATCTTGCCATGACCAACTCACGTGTCCACCTGCTCAGTGAGTATCTCCGTCTTCACCCGTCAGAAGACCGCGTGACCATCGGTTTTGACGATCTGGAAAAGAACATGGAGGCTCTGCGTGCCGGATACATCGATTGTCTTGTGACGCATCACATCGAACAACAGGCCCGCCAGGCGATCGCCTCATTCTCCGATGTCCTGGTATGGAAGCGGAAGCCGGTCCGCCGCAATTGTTATGTCCATCTGGATATCCTCAATCGCTATAATCTGGATGATTATTACGATTGAGCCGAACCTTAGAATCCATAGGACAGGCCTAGGACGAGGTGATTAAGGCTATAGTCTCTTCCATGAATCTCGGAACGGAGATACGATACGTTAAGTGTCAGGGCGCGGGAGATGCGGATGTCGGTTCCCAGCAGCATTTTGAGCCGGATCAAACGGTCCCAGGAGTAGGACTCGCACCAGATCAGCGGGCGGAACGGTCCGGCGGCCGG
>CAMIYB010000025.1 GCA_946402945.1 uncultured Bacteroidales bacterium
CGGGCGCCATCCGCGTCTTCCAGGAAGCCGGCATCCTCTATGCGCCGGGCAAGGCGTCCAACGCCGGCGGCGTAGCGACCTCCGGACTGGAAATGAGCCAGAACTCCATGCGCATCCGCTGGACCCGCGAAGAAGTGGACAATCACCTCAAACGCATCATGTCCGACATCCACGCGGCCTGCGTCCAATACGGCACCGCCCCCGACGGCAGCATCGACTACGTCAAGGGCGCCAACATCGCCGGCTTCATCAAAGTGGCCGACGCGATGATGGCCCAGGGCCTGGTGTAAGGATTGGCACTATTTTCGCTGCGAAATCGCAGTATGACCGATAAAAAATCTCTGCTCCGCCTGGCCCTCGGCAAAGAGGGCCGGGTGCGCAATACCCTCTGGATCCTGGTATGCGCCCTCCTGATCGGGGGCAATATCGCCTTTTTCGTCCTCTCTCCGAAACTGCTTTCGGAATTCGCCATCGTCCTCTCGAACGTCATCACGCTCGTGCTGGCCATCCTGGCCTTCCGTCCGCTGAACAACTGGCTCCA
Organism: uncultured Bacteroidales bacterium; assembly: GCA_946402945.1. Lineage (GTDB taxonomy): Bacteria > Bacteroidota > Bacteroidia > Bacteroidales > UBA932 > Cryptobacteroides. Next base: position 542 of record CAMIYB010000025.1, read on the forward strand.
GCACCTGCTGCTGGAACGCCAGCAGGAACTGATCGAGAAACTGGAACGGGACCGCAGGCTGGAGGTCGAGGTGGAGACGCTCCGTCAGGAAAACCGCGTGCTTTCCGACAAACTCGACACCCGTATCCAGACGGGCGCCATCCCCGCCAACATCGGCTACACCTTCAAGGTGGAGCAGATGGAATTTGCCAAGACGGGCTATGTCGTCAAGGAGGAGGAAATCGAAAAACTCGACCGCGAGCAGTTCGCCGTCCCGGACAAATCCTTCCTCGAGGCCGTCTGGGAGGACATCCGCCAGAATCCGGGCGTCCGCAAACTGCTTTATATCCACAAGTATTATTACAAGGTATCGCTCGGCATCGATTTCAGCAAGATCCTCTATGCGACGGATGGCGGCAGGGTGCTCTTCTACGGCGTCCGCTTCATGAAACTCCACGACATCAGCAGCGAACTGGAACCCGACGGCGAGGACATCGAGCGCTGCGAGGTGCTCAAAGAGAGCGCCGACCGCCTGGAATTCCGCCGGGATAAGGTCTATGACGCCTTGAAAGAGCGTTATCGCCTCGCCCAGGAAGAAGAGGTCCGGACGAGTTTCGAAGAGGAAGTCTCCGCCCTCTGCGACCAGTACACGGCCACCCTCCAGGAAGGCATCCGCGGCCGCTTCGGCGACAAGGTCGGCTTTGTCGATTCCATCGAGGACTACCGCGACCACAACTGGTACGCCCTCCAGGCCTCCCAGGACGGTCCCATCCGGGAAATCGCAGCCAACATGCTCCTGCTCACCGCCGTCATCAACAAGACCCAGGCCATCGGCGAGCATCTCCCCGAAGACTGATTCTCAAATAATTTTGCGGAATTCCGCATTTTTTTACTAATTTTGCACTCCCAATCCGGTGAGTTGTCCGAGTGGTTGAAGGAGCCTGCCTCGAAAACAGGTTTGCGTGCGAGCGCAACGGGGGTTCGAATCCCTCACTCACCGCAAAGCGGAAGAAAAAATCAGCGCCAAGCTTGCTTGTGCGCTGATTTTTTATGACGGTTTGCAAAGCCCCGCCGCAGGCGGGGCAGGGATGTGGACGGCCGCAGGCCGGACAAATCCCGTCGGTGAGTGAGGGATTGTGCGATGGCAGCCCCGCCGCAGGCGGGGCAGGGATGTCGGAGCGTAGCGACGAAATCCCGACGGTGAGTGAGGGATTTGGGGCACTGTTGAAAATCTTCTCCTTGGATGTTCCCGTGATTTTATGTAAGTTTGTACCTGATATCAGTAAACGGACTATTATTAAATAGAGAACACCGATGAAAAGAATCCTTGCCATGCTGCTTGGGATGCTGATCCTGACCCAGGTAGAAGCCAAAGTTTACTCCGTGAGCAGTCCGGACGGACGCCTGCAGATAAGCATTTCCGCCGGGAAAGGGGCCACGACCTGGGCCCTGGCGGTGGACGGGCAGACCGTCCTGGACGCCAACCGCATCGGCCTCACGCTGGACGGCGTGGAACTTGGCCCCGATGCCCGTGTGATCAAGGTCGCCAAAAGCGAGATCCGCGAGCGGATCGAAGCCCCGCTCTACCGGCAGGCCTCCTTCGACGCCCATTGCAACAGAATGATAATCAAGATGAAAGGCGGATGGGGCATCGAAGTCCGCGCCTATGACGACGGCGTCGCCTACCGCCTCACGACCCAACTCCCCGGAAAAAAACGGGTCGGCGGCGAGACGGCGGAATTCAACTTCACCCGGCCGTTCGACATGCTGGTCCCCTACTCTCCCACCCGCGAGCGGGACCGCTACCGCAACTCCTTCGAGAGCCAGTACGAGAACGTGGTCGCCGGCCAGATCGACGCCGCCCGCGGACGCCTCGCCTTCATGCCGGTGTACATCGACCTCGGCCAGGCGGGCCGCCTGCTGCTGATGGAATCGGACATCTGGGACTACCCCGGCATGTTCCTGCGGACCACCGGGAAGGGCTTCGAAGCGGAATTCCCGCCCTATCCCGAAAACGTCTCCGTTCCCGACGGGAAATACCTCGACTACCTCTGCGACGTGGACGCCACCCGCGATTATCCCTGGCGCATCGTCGCTTACGGAGCCACCGACTGCGACCTTCCCGTCAACAACATGGTCTATCAACTGGCCAGCCCTTCGCGCATCGAAGACCCGTCCTGGATCCGGCCGGGCTTCTCCACCTGGGACTGGTGGAGCAATTTCAAACTGCACGGGGTGGATTTCAAGTCCGGCATCAATACCGAGGCCTACCTCTACCACATCGACTTCGCCGCCAGCCACGGCATCCGCTACATCCTCATTGACGAGGGCTGGTACCGGAGGGGCGACATCCTCCATCCGATTCCCGAGATGGATATCCCGCGCCTGTGCCGCTATGGCGCCGAGAAAGGCGTCGGCGTCCTGCTCTGGATGCACACGCACGTCCTGGGACTCGAGCCGGACAAAGTATTCGAGCAATACGCCAACATGGGCGTCGCAGGACTCAAGATCGACTTTTTCGACAACCAGGAGGCCGCCATGGTGGGCCGCATCGCCATGTACGCCGAGAAGGCGGCGAAATACCATCTGGTACTCGACTACCACGGCATCTACAAGCCCGTGGGCCTCAGCCGCACCTGGCCCAACGTCCTCAACTACGAAGGCGTCATGGGGCTGGAGAATGCCAAAGGCTACAGCGCCGACCAGTTGGACCTGCCGCGGAACGACGTGCTGATTCCGTATATCCGCATGGCGGCCGGTCAGATGGACTACACGCCGGGCGCCCTGCGCAACGCCAACCGCAACGATTTCCGCAAGATCAACGAAAGGCCCATGAGCCAGGGCACACGAGGCCATCAGGTGGCCTGCTACGTGGTGTATGACGAGCCGCTCGCCATGCTCTGCGACTCCCCTTCCGACTACCTGAAGGAGGAAGAGACCGTGCGCTTCATCACCGCCATGCCCACCGCCTTCGACCGCACGGAAGTCCTCTCGGGCAAGGTCGGCGAATGGATTGTCACCCTGCGGGAGAAAGGCGGCGTCTTCTACGTCGGCGGCATGACCTCCTGGCAGGAGCGCGACGTGGACGTGGACCTCTCCTTCCTGCCTGCCGGCAAATGGACCTGCCGGGTTTTCCGCGACGGGATCAACGCCGACAAAGTCGCGACGGACTACGTCCTGGAGCAGTTGGAGGCCGATTCCTCGTCCCGCCTGAAGGTCCACATGGCCCCGGGCGGCGGCTTCGCCATCATCCTGTCCCCGGCGACCGACTTGCAGTAAACCCGATCCGTAACGCATAGCAAAACAGTCACAATGAAAAGAACATTCCTGACCCTTTTCGCAGCCCTTCTCTGGGTCGGGGCCGCCTTCGCGCAGACGCCCGAGGAGATTCTCACCCGCGTGGAAGAGAACATGGAGGCACAGAAGCAGAACGGTGTCGCCATGAGCATCGACATCAAGATCCCCATCGTCGGGACCATCACCTCCAAGACCTACATGCTGGGTGAAAAAAGCCGGATGGATGCCTCTATGATGGGCAGATCCATCATTACCTGGATGGAAGGCGAAACCAGTTGGTCTTTCGACTCGGAAGATAACACGATTACCATCGGCGAGGCCAAAAGAAGCGACGACCCGAATGACGACCTCTCCATGTTCAGCGGCATCACCGACGACTACGACGTCAGCATCAAACAGGAGACGGACAAGCAGTGGCAGCTGCTCTGCAGGAAAGCCAGGCGATGCACCGACAAGGACGCTCCCAAGACCATGACCGTCGTCATCGAGAAAGGCAGTTACCACCCGGTCAGCCTGAACACGAAGTTGTCCGGGGTCAGCATGACCCTGTACAACATCTCATTCGGGGTAAAGGAAAGCGTGGTCACCTTCCGCAAGGAAGACTACCCGGACGCTACGATCATCGACAAGCGCTAGGGATTTCAATCCCCGTAAGTATCTCCAGGACAGGATCTTCCGCCATGTCCTGCGGATTGGTACCCGGAAGCCCCTGCGGGACCGCCACGCCCAGACTGTCGTAGAGCGCGGCCCAATAGGCGGGCAGGCTCCCGTCCGGAGCGAGGAAATTCATGGGACGCTGCGGAAAAAGCGTATCCCCCTCCGGCGAGAGGAAGCAGTTCCGGACCAGTTCGGAGCAATACTGCGCCCCGTTATCCGGCAAAAAAGCATAGTCATAGGGCTCTCCGAGGAAGGAACGGGCCCGGGCGAGGGCGTCCGGCGCGCTGTAGCCGGATTTGAGCCGCCCCACGGCAAACACCGGATGCGGCCCTTCCGCGGACGAAAAATCCCGGACGAAACTGTCCAGCGGATGCCGGTGGACGCCGCGTTTTCCCGTGGCGTCGATGACAAAAACGCCCTCCTCCGACACATCCGCGATCGCCACATGGATCCAGTTCAACCCGCCCCTGCCCGTGGCGGCGGCGATGGCCCCGTCCATGCTCTCTCCCCCGGCCGCCTGCCGGGGAATGCCCACGAAAATCAGGTCGCCGGAGCGCAGGCGGTCCGCCCCGAAGCGGCAGGACACTGCCAGCAAAAGGAAAAAAAGCAGAAGGACAGCGCGTCTCATTTCTTCGGTTCCATGTGGAGGGTCACCAGGGTATCGGCGCCGAAACGCTCTTTGAGAAGCCGCTCCACGGCCGAGGCCTTTTCGTGGGCGGCGCTGAGCGGGAGGTCGCCGTCCATCCGGATGTGCGACTCGATGGCGACGCGGCTGCCGATCCGCCGCGTCCGCAGGTTATGGGGCTGCGAAACCTCGGGGACGGAGGTAATGATGCTTTCGATCTCCTGCTCCTCCTCCGCCGAAAGCGAACGGTCCGTCAATTCGCCCAGACTGTCTTTGAGCAGGTCCAGGGCCACTTTCACCAGCATGCCGCCCACGACGATGGAGGCCAGGGGGTCCAGGACGGTCCAGCGCTCGCCCAGGAGCAGCGCCCCGCCGATACCGACGGCAGCGCCGATGGAGGAAAGCGCGTCGCTGCGGTGGTGCCAGGCGTTGGCGACCAGGGCCTGGGACTGCAGCCGGCGGCCGCGGGAGACCGTATAACGGTACATCACTTCTTTCAGTGCGATGGAGAGGAGCGCCGCCCAGAGGGCCAGCCGGCCCGGGGCCGGAAGCGTCTCCCCGCCCATCCAGCGGGCGAATTTCACCGAACCCGAGACAATGATCCCGATGGCCACGCCCAGCAGCGCCAGCCCGATAAAAAGCGTCGCCAGCGTCTCGAACTTGCCGTGACCATAGTCGTGCGTGGCATCCTGCGGTTTTGCGCTCACCTTTACGAAGAGGAGCACGACGATGTCGGTAAAGAAATCCGACAGCGAATGGAAGGCGTCCGCCAGCATGGCCGCACTGTGGCCCAGCACGCCGGCCACGAACTTGAAGGTGAGCAGCGCCAGATTCCCGGCGCTCCCCACGAGCGTAACCCTGTAGATTTCCTTTTCGCGGCTCATAAAGTCTTGATTATCCGGCAGGGATTGCCCGCCGCGACCACGCCGTCCGGGATATCCCGCGTGACGACGGAGCCCGCGCCGATGGTCACGTTGCTGCCGATGGTCACGCCCGGCAGGATGATCGCCCCGCCGCCGATCCAGACATTGTCGCCGATGGTGACGGGTTCCGCCCATTCCTGCCGGCTGTTGCGCCGCTGCGGATCCGTGCTGTGGCAGGCCGTGTAGATGCTGACGCCGGGCCCGATGAAGCAGTCGTCGCCGATGGTGACGGGGGCCTCATCGAGGATGGTCAGGTTGAAATTGGCGAAGAAACGCCGGCCGACCCGGATCTGTTTGCCATAGTCGCAGTAGAAGGGCTGGTTGATGAGAATGGCGTCATCGCCGATGTGACCGAGCAGGCCCTTGAGAATGGCCAGGCGGCCGGCTGCATCCGAAGGCGGCAGCGCATTGTAGCGGAAGATAATGTCTTTCACGGCACCCAGTTCCTCCAGCAACTGCCGGTCCGTCGCCGAATACAATTGCCCCGAGAGCATTTTTTCCTTTTCCGTCATAGGCAGGCCAAGATAAGATCCTGGACCAAAGTTACATTATTTTCACCGGAGCAGCAAAATCTTTCCCTTAAAACTGACTACACAGGGCCCCGAATTTCCCCATAAATGAGGATAGCGTCGCAGAAGGGGAAGCCCTACCTTTGCGTGCGAAAACAAGAAAAGATGAAACGATTCCTTACAATATTGGCCGGATGGGCCCTGCTGACCGGCGGGGCGGGCGCGCAGCAACGCGCCATCGACCGGCTTTCCGTCGGCGGCTACGGTGAAGTGGCGATGACCCGCAATTTCTACAGCGACAATGTCTATCGCTACTCCTCGGCCGCCTCCCACGCCGGAGAACAGCACGGACGCTTCGACATTCCCCATGCCGTCATCTACATCGGCTACGACTTCGGGAAAGGCTGGTCGATGCAGACGGAGATCGAGTTTGAACACACCGGATCGGGCGGGGCCGTCGAAAAGGAATTCGAAGAGGCCGGAGAATGGGAACGCGAGACCGAAAAAGGTGGAGAAGTGGCGCTGGAACAGTTCTGGATCCAGAAAAGTTTCACTCCGGCACTGAACATCCGCGCGGGGCACCTCGTCGTCCCCGTGGGCGGGCTCAACAACGCCCACGAGCCCCTCAACTACTTCACCGTCTATCGCCCCGAGGGGGAATACACCATTCTCCCCTCCACCTGGCACGACACCGGCATCAGCATCTGGGGCCGCACGCCGCACTGGCGCTATGAGGCGCTGGTCGTCGCCGGCCTGGACGCCTACATGTTCAGCACCGAAAACTTCATCAAATACGGTGCAGGCTCCCCCTTCGAGTTCAAGGCGGCCAACCAGCTGGGCTTCGCCGCCCGCGTGGACAACTACTCCGTCCGGGGCCTCCGCCTGTCGCTGAGCGGCTTCTACGGCAGGGCCTTCAACAACACCTACCCCTACGAAACGATTCCGGAGAGTTCCCGCTACCACGGCGTCGTCGGCCGCACCGCCATCGGCGCCTTCGACTTCGCCTACGAGGGCCGGCACCTGATTGTCCGGGGCAACGCGGACTATGGTTACGTGGGCGACGCCGCCGTCATCAGCAACATGAAACGGAACCGCAGCGCCAACAACGCGCCCTACAAGAAGTCAGCCGTCGGGAAAGGGGCCTTCGCCGCCGGTCTGGAGGCCGGATACGACATCCTGTCCCTTTTCCACCCCGCGGACCAGGAGCAGCGCCTCTTCCTCTTCGGACGCTACGAATACTACAATTCCTACCTCCCGGACACCGGGCAGGAGGCCGCCGACTGGACGGGACGGCACCGGATCGCCATCGGCTTCAACTACCTGCCGCTGCCGCAACTCGCCGTCAAGGCGGAATACTCCCACCGCTTCCTCCGGCCGGAATACAATGCCGAACCCTCCATCAGCCTCGGCATCTGCTACATGGCCTTTTTCCACCGATAATCAAAACCTCTCAATATGATGAAAACTATTCGAATCTTCTTCCTGACTGCGCTCGCGGCCCTCTCTGCCGCCGCGTGCGAAAAAGCGGCTCCTACCGGTGAAAACGAACAGGACCGCCAACTCAAAGCCGCCGTGGAACAGTATGTCCCGGGCGTCATCTACACCATCTACGGCCATCTGGCCGACGAGGCAGAGACCCTCTACAAGCAACTCTCGGCCCTGAAAGAATCCGCCACTTACACCCAGGCCCAGATCGACCAGGTGTGCGGGACCTTCCTCGAGGCCCGCAAATGGTGGGAGCAGAGCGAGGCCTTCCTCTATGGCGCCGCAACGGCCTATGGCATCGACCCGCACATCGATTCCTGGCCGCTGGACAAGGAAAAACTGGCCAAGAGCCTGTCCAACGCCGAGACGATCGCCGACCTGGAGCAGGACGGCGCGGCGGCCGTCGATGAAGTGGGCGCCGCCTCCCTGGGCTTCCACGGCATCGAATTCATCTTCTTCCGCGAAGGCAAAAACCGCAGCGCGGCCTCCCTGGCCGGCATCGAGGACGACGAGGCCTTCTCCGGCCGGAACGTCAGCGGCAAGAGCGAGATCATCTTCGCCGCGGCCGTGGCCGAGGACCTGCGCAACTACTGCTTCGAACTGCAGGCCGCCTGGGATCCGGACTGCCCCGCCGACCGCGTCAAAATGGTGGAGGAGGAACTGGAACTCAACACCACCATGGACAGCGGCCTCACCTACGGCGAGAACCTCCTCCAGACCGGCAAAGCCGGCAGCACCTACCGCAACTGGCCGGAAGCCGTCTCCTCCATTCTGATCGCCGGCTGTTCCAACATCTGCAACGAGGTGGCCAACACCAAGATCGGGACCGCCCACTATGTCAACGGCGAGGACTACAACCCCGACTACATCGAGTCGCCCTACTCCAAGAAATCCTACGAGGACTTCAAGGACAACATCCTCTCCATCCAGTACAGCCTCTACGGCGCCCAGGGAGCGACGGCAGCCGGCAGCGCCTCCATCGCCGCCTTCCTGAAAAAGAACGGCTGGGAGAAGGCCGCTGCGCTGGAAAGCGCCCTGGCCGATGCCTTGAAGTCCCTGGACGACGCCAAAGCGGAGGGTGCCTTCGTCGATAACCCCACCTCCGCCGAAGCCGAGGTCTGCATCAACAAAATCAACGCCCTGGACGCCCTCCTGAACGATGCGGCGGACTGGATTTCCAAACTCTGACCGCCATGAAGAAAGTACTTTATCTCCTGACGGCGGTCGCCGCACTGACGCTTGCCGCCGCCTGCGAAAGGAAACCGGACGTCCCCACGCCCGCCAGGGAATCCGACGCCAAATACGTCGGCAAGGCCGTGGGCAATTTCTCGGCCGAGGAATGGTACCCGGGCGGCGAACTCGGCACCACCGACAACATCACGGAGGGCTGCTACGAAGACGAAGCCCCGGCCGTAACCCAGCAGGGGCTCACCACCCAGTTCAACCACGGGGAAATGTTCTTCGAGCGCAACGTGACGATCAACACGGCCCCCTTCAAGGGCCTCGGCCCCGCCTCCGTCCGCAAATCCTGCCTGGACTGCCATCCCGCCTACGGCCATGGAAAAAGGCAGACGGTCTATGAGGCCAACACCTCGCGCGCCTTCGGCAACGGCTACCTGCTCGTGGTCTATTACGCCAATGAGCCCGGCAGCAACGACGGCGCCTATGTCGCCGAAGTCACAGGCATGCCCCAGACCATGGCCGCGGAGCCTTTCCTCCCGCCCATCGACGAAAAGGGCATCACCATCTCCTGGCTGCCCGTCACCGCCATGGAAAGCGGCCTCCCGATGCAGTTCCCGGACGGGGAGAAATACGCCCTGCAGTATCCCGAACTCAACATCACCCGCGAGGCCTTCAACACCGACCCCAACCCCTATGACACGGCCGAAGAGAAAGGCCTCACGATGGGATTCCGCCTGGAATCCACCATCGGCGTCATCGGCAGCGGCCTGATCGACGCCATCCCGGAAGACGCCATCCGCGAGCAATACCGCGCGGAAGCGCCCTACGTCGAACTGAACCCCGCCTTCTGGGACAAGGGCGCCAATGATTTCGCCGCGACGGCCTTCTACGGGAACTGGCAGGCCGGAAGCAACGGCGACGGCATCCTGGCCGACGGCACCCGCGTGGCCCGCGGAACCTACAAGCCCGTCAAGCGCTTCACCTACGCCATGACCCGCGGCACGCTGCAGGACGGCGCCGGCGCCAACGCCATCTGGAACATCACCAACGTCTCCCGTCCCGACCGTCCCTTCCTCTACACCACCGTCGCGTGGGCGCGGAAAATGAGCCGGACCCCGTCGGTCATCGCGGCCATCCGGGAAGAAGGTGAAGCCTCGCCCTACTTCGTCGATGTGGACAAGAACGGCACGGTGACGGACGAAGAGATCTCCGAGACGGTGCTGGCCCTGCTCAGCCCGTCCACCAACCAGTTCGACAACGCCTACCACAATTTCGAGCCGGAAATGAACGCCGACCAGTTCTACGACTTCATGGTCTGGCACCGCGGCCTCTCCATCCCCCGCGCCCGCAACCTGCACGAGGAGGATGTCCAGCGCGGCAAACGGCTCTTTACCGAGATGGGCTGCGCCACCTGCCACAAACCGTCCTGGAAGACGGGGGACGACAACTACTGGTCGCCGGCCATGAACGAAGGCAAGCCGCTGCCGCGCTATGCCAACCAGACCATCTGGCCCTACTCCGACTTCATCCAGCATCGCCTCTACATGAAAAACGACATTCACGGCACCTGGTGCCGCACGACCCCGCTCTGGGGCCGGGGCCTCTCCCTGATCAACACCGGCGCGGACGACCGTCTGCACGACTGCCGGGCCCGCAACGTCGTGGAAGCCATCATGTGGCATGCCTATTCCAAGAAGAGCGACGGCTATTCCTCGGCCGAGAAGTTCTACGGCCTCTCCAAAGAAGACCGTGACGCGGTCGTCAAATTTATCGAATCCATCTGATCCCCCCTTGTCAGATGCCATGAAAAATCTTCCCAAGTATCTGAGTTTCGGCAGTGTAGCGGTCCTCATCGTCCTGATGGCGGCCGCTACGGTGCTGGAAAAGATACGGGGAACGGAGGCGGCTTTCCAGGCGGTCTTCCACCATCCCGTATTCATCGTCCTGTGGGCCGTCGCGGCCGTCTGCGGGCTCATCTGGCTGATCCGCCGGGGCGTACCCCGCAAAGTGTTCACCATGGGGCTCCACCTGGCCTTCGTGCTGATCCTTGCAGGCGCCCTGACCACCTTCCTCTGGGGAGAACAGGGAGAGTTGCACCTTCGCGTGGGCGAGGAATCCGACCGCATGGTCCTGGAGGACGGCTCCGCGAAGGCGCTCCCCTTCCGCCTGCGGCTGGACAATTTCACCATCAGTTACTACAGCGGGTCCAAAGCCCCTTCCGACTTTAGCAGCAGCGTGACCGTCCTGCCCGAAGAAAGGGCCTGGACCATTTCCATGAACCACATCCTGAAACACCGGGGCTACCGTTTCTTCCAGGCCGATTTCGACGAAGACCGCCAGGGCAGCACGCTCGCCGTGAGCCACGATCCCTGGGGAACGGGCCTTACCTACGCCGGATACCTGCTGCTGGCCCTCTGCATGCTGGGCTTCTTCTTCCAGCGGGATACGGCCTTCCGCAGCGCGCTCCGCCGCCTCGCCCGGGCCTCCGCCGTCGTACTGGCCCTCCTGGCCCCTTCCGCGCTGGAGGCCAAAGCCCCGGCGGAAGAGGCGCCCAAAGTACTGCCCGGGGAAGCGGCCGACGCCCTGGGCGAACTCTTCGTCTATTACAACGACCGCATCTGCCCCCTCTCCACACTCTGCCGGGATTATTGCCTGAAGGCATACGGGAAAGGGTCCTGGAACGGCTATTCGGCCGAGCAGGTGATCACGGGCTGGCTCTTCTATTATGACTGGTGGCAGGTAGTTCCCTTCAAGGTCAAAGCCAAGGACAAAGGCACGCCGAGGGAAAGGGAGAAGGAATTCCTGCGCCGCTCGGTCTCGGCCGGCGACGCCTTCCGGATCTTCCCCCTCGCCGACGAAGACGGAAACATCACCTGGTACAACTGCAACGAGCCGCTGCCGCCGGCGGTCATGGACCGGTACGAACTCTGGGCCTTTATCCGGAAGAGCCTGGACCTGATGGAAGAATCCGTCCGGCAGGAAGACTGGGACGGCGTTGTGCGCCTGGCCGGTGCCATCAGAAGTTACCAGGAGAAGACGGCCGGCAGCCTTCTCCCCTCCCCGGCCAAAGTCCGGGCGGAACGCCTGTACAACGACATTTCACGGCCGATGGTCCCCTTCATGGCCGCCATCACCCTGGGCATCCTCCTTTTCCTGCTGAGCGGCTTCCTGATGGCGCGGGGAAGGCAACTCCCGCCGTGGCTGCAGCACCTGACGGGCCTCCTGCTCGGGGCGCTCTGGCTCTATCTGACCCTGGTGCTCGGGCTTCGCTGGTACGTCTCGGGGCATGCCCCTTTCGCCGGCAGTTACTGCGTCATGATGCTCATGGCCTGGTTCTCATCCCTGGCCGCCGTCCTCCTGTACCGGAGACTGCCCCTGCTCCTGCCGGCGGGCCTGCTGATCGCGGGTTTCACCCTGCTGATGGCCTCCCTGGCCAGCGCCAACCCGCAGATCACCCACCTGATGCCCGTCCTGCAGAGTCCCCTGCTCAGCATCCATGTCCTCAGCATGATGCTCTCCTACACCCTCTTCGGCCTGGTCGCCCTCTGCGGCATCATGGGACTGGTCATGCCCACGGGCGGCCCCTCGGAACGCCTGCGCGACGTTTCGACGGTCTTCCTGTATCCGGGAGTGTTCCTGATCACCTTCGGCACCTTCCTCGGTGCCGTCTGGGCCAATATTTCCTGGGGCAGTTACTGGGGATGGGACCCGAAAGAGACCTGGGCGCTGATCACCCTGCTCATCTACGCCATGGCCCTGCACGGGGGAAGTCTCGGCTTCCTGCGCAGGACCAAAGTTTTCCACGCCTACTGCATCCTCGCCTTCCTCGCCGTGCTGATCACCTATTTCGGGGTCAACCTGCTGCTCGGCGGCATGCACGCCTATTCCTGATTATAAGCGGAATTTGACGCGGAATCCACGCGAGGTGGGTTCCTCGATGAGTTCCTTGCTGAGGCTCCGTACCCGGGACAGGTCCATCTCCGGGGTCAGGGGCGTATGGGACAGCCCTTCGATCATGAAGTCCAGTTCGGCGACATCCCGGATCTCGCCGTAGGTAAGGCGCACGGTCAGGTTGTCGTAGGGACGCAAATGCTTCATAACCATCTCCTTGGCAATCTCCGTCGCCGGCTCGGCGCAGCGGGGAATCGCATACTTGTTGCAGAAGCGGTGGATCTCTGTCCCCATCTCGAAGGGATCGAAACCGGGGCTGGAGGGATTGATCTCGAACACCTGCTTGTGGATGCGCTGGATAAAGGCCTTGGTGGCGCTGCGCTCGGGATGCTCGAAGATCTGCTCCGGCGTACCGTCCTCGTAGATGATGCCCTTGTTCATGAAGAAGATACGGGTACTGACGTCACGGGCGAACTTCATCTCATGGGTCACGATGAGCATCGTCAGGCCCTCTGTCGCCAGTTGGCGCATGACGCTGAGCACCTCGCCCACCATGGCGGGATCGAGGGCCGAGGTCGGTTCGTCGAAGAGGATGACCTCAGGATGGACGGCCAGGGCGCGGGCAATGGCCACACGCTGTTTCTGCCCGCCGGAGAGCATGGAGGGATAACTGTCGGCACGGCCGGAAAGACCCACCTTGTGGAGGAGTTCCCGGGCCTCTTCCCGGGCTTTCGCCTCGGGAATCCCATGGATACGGACCGGCGCGAAAATCACGTTCTCCAGCACGGTCATGTGCGGGAAGAGATTGAAATCCTGGAACACCATTCCCATGCGCTTGCGCATCTTCTCGAGGGGGTAGCCCTTCGCCATGATGTTCTCCCCGTCGAACCAGATCTCCCCACCGGTAGGCGGTTCCAGCATGTTCAAGGCACGCAGGAAGGTGCTCTTTCCCGTTCCGGAAGGGCCGATAATGCTGATGACCTCCCCGGGACCGATGCTGCAGTTGACATCGGTAAGGACCGTCGTACTGCTGCCGTCCGGATTGACAAAAGTCTTGCTCAGATGCTTTACTTCGATCATATTATTTCTTCGGCATTGCAAGGTTCAACATGAGACGCAGGAGCCACGCCAGGAGGAAATACACCACCGTGATGGCCAGCAGGGGCATAAAGGCCTCGTAGGTCTGCGAGCGCAGCAGGTCGCTGGCGCGGGTCAGGTCCTGCACGGCGATGTAGCCCACGATGGACGTCCCCTTCAGCAGGGAGATGCAGTGGCTCACGTAGGGGCCGAAACCGATCTTCAGGGCCTGGGGATACACGACATGGCGGAAAGTCCCGAACTTGGTGAAACCCAGCGCATAACCTGCCTCCCACTGCCCGCGCGGGACCGACTGGATCGAAGAGGCGAACACCGTCCCCGACGAAGAGGCGAAGAAGAGGGCGAAGGTGACCACGGCGACGAAAGAGCCCGTCACATTGGCACTGGCAAACACCACGTAGAACATGATCAGCAGGAGGACCAGGGTCGGGATGCCCTGCATGAAAGCGCTATAGCCTTCGGCGCAGCCGCGGAGCCACTTCCGGCGGCTCAGGAGCATGGCGCAGAAGCCGATTCCGAGCAGGGTGCCCAGGAGAATGGACAGCAGGGTAATCGCGATGGTCATGAGCAGGCCGTATACGATCAGTTTCCAGCGGCCTTCCGCCACGAAACTCTGGTGGAAACTGTTTTTCACCCGCTCCCACAGGGGTTTCCGCGCCACGGTGGCGCCGCTGCGCACGAAAATGCCGGGACGGCAATAGTAGTAGGGATCGGAAAACGTGACATGCTGGCGGCGTTCCTCCGTCGGGAACAGGCAACCGGACATGACGTCCGCCTTACCGGTCTGAAGGGCGATCATCGCCGAGCCGATGGGCACGTCGCTGACTTGCAGCGGCCGGCCGTACCAGGCGGCGAAACGGCGCATCAGATCCACGTCCAGACCGGTCCAGCCCCCGTCCTTCAGGAAACAGATGGGGGCGGTGGTCAGGACGATGAGATAGCGGATGGGCTCGTCGGAGCGCTTCACGGCATTCTCTTCCTGCTGCGGAAGTTCGGGGCCGCCCTCGATCCAATGGGCGGCATGGGCGTCCAGGCTGCCGTCCTGACGCATCTGCGCGAGAAATTCGTTAAAGGCCGGGAGCAACTCGTCATCGCCTTTCGGGAAGGCGAACGCGCAGGGAAAGCACTCCTCCCCCGAGCAGGCCTTTTCCAGGCCCATCTGGTCCAGCGTCTCCTGGCTAAACATGACCTCGTCGATGACGAAGGCGTCCGCAAGTCCCTGACGGACAGCCATCAGGCCGTCCGCTTCCGTATTGACGCGGAGCATGTCCACGCCTTCCTGTGCGGAATATTTCCCGTCGTAGTACGAACCCGCCACGGTGACGATCTTGCGCCCCGCCAGGTCCGCTTCGCTCTTGATATCCACCCGCGGCCCGTCGCCCCGGCAGGAGACCAGGGCCAGGGCCAGCAAGGCCGTCCAAAACAGATTGTTTTTCATGCGCATCTAATCTCCAAATACCTGATTGACAAGCGTCTCGAATTCCTTGAAGGCAAAGGTATCCTCCAGTTCGCGCAGGGCCTCCAGGAGCCCCCGGTAATGCCAGGCGTGCGAAGCCTTGTCCTTGACGTGGAAGATGTTCCAGAGCTCGTCTCCCCGCAGGGCGTAATCCCGCGCGATGGCCCGCATGTTGGACAGTTTGTCGCCAAGGGCCACGACCTTCGCGTCATGGCTCGCCCGGGCCAGCCGGTCTATGGCTGCCTGCTTGCGGCCGCGCCAACTCTCCTCCTCGCTCTGCCCCTCCGGGAAGACATCGCTCTCGGAGGCGACCAGATCGGCGATCCTGTCGCCGAAGGCCTCCCGGATCCGGGCTTCCGTCACGGAAGTATCCTCCACGGTATCGTGCAGGGCGGCGGCGGCCAGCAGTTCCTGGTCGGGCGTGATGGTCGAGACAATCTCGACGGCCTCAAGGGGATGGACGATGTAGGGAAAGCCCTTTCCGCGGCGTTCCGTGCCGGCATGGGCCTGGATGGCAAAGACCAGGGCGCGGTCCAGCAGATCCGTATTCAGCGGTTTGTTTGCCATAAACTATTGATTCATAAAGGGTAAATCCTTCGCTTGCTCAAGGAGCATCTCCGCCATCGCCTCATTGCCCCCGTGCGAAGGGCCGTTCAGCAGGTCGAAGAAGAACTTCAGGCCGGCCTTCCCGCCGCCATTCTTGAGCACATAGGCGATACAGAGATCCTGCGGGCCGAGGGAGGAGGAAATGATATCGAGGTCCGTCAGGCCGATCTGGTAGCAGGCGATCTGGTAGGCGGCGTCGCTGTAGTTCTTGATGATGCCGACCACATCGCCCAACTTCTTGCAGCCGAGCCCCTTGAACACGGAGAGATAGTTCATCAGGGACACCTCCTGGATTTCCGCCTGGTTGACGGCGGCGATCCGGCGGTTCAACTTGTCGAAGGGCTTCAGTTCCAGGAAACTGCGGAAGGTATCGCCGTCCAGATCGACCTCTTCCAGCCTGCCCGATGCGACCAGGGCCTGGACCTGGCGGCGGTAGTTGTTGATCTCCGTACGGATATGGCTGAACTGCTCATCGACCAGTTCCAGCATGCCCGCCAGGCGGCTGAGGTTGCGCAGGTAATCCTTCGGCACCTCCACCCCGCTCTTGTAGCCAGTGTCATGGTTCATGTTCGCCCAGGCGTGCTGCAGGACGGAACGCATCTGCACTTCGAAGCGGACGGTGCTGAAATCGGGATGGCCCAGCGCCTTGGCGTCTTCTTCCGTCACGCGGCAGATGTAATGGAGGGACAGGTAGCCGAAACTGTCGATCTCATGGGCCTTGCGCTTGTCCACGGAGTTCTCCCAGTCGATTTCGAAGAGACGCTCCAGTACGGAGGCGACCTTGTCCACATCGTCGGTATAGAAGGTGATGACCCGCATGCCCAGGATGTCCGTCAGGTCGTACAGGTCGCGGTACTTATTGCCTTTGAGTTCCAGTTTTCCGGCCAGGGAGGACTCCGTCTTCACCCGGCATTCGAGTGCGGCCACGACGATGCCCGCGTCGTCGAACAGTTTCCGGATCCGGTCCGGAATGATCCGGGCCATTTCCGTGTAAAGCGGGAGCAGTTTGTGATACTGGTTCAGGATCTGCTGCCCATGCGGGTCGAGCGGGGGAAGCGTCGGATTGTTCATGGATGGACTCTTAGCGATTTTCAGTTTAATTGTGCAAAGATAAAAAAGAATACGTATCTTTACAATGTGTTACACCCGATATATCGCAAAGAAAATGAACAGACTCCTCGCTTTTGCACTTGCGGCCCTCCTTCTTTCCGCCTGCCGCTCTGCCGCCCCCGTCCCGCAGGACGAACGGATCGGCTCCCTCTCCGACCCCTCCGTGGAACTGATGTCCCATAATTTCAGGTATGTCGGTGAATACGGCGGCTGGCGCTACGGCCTCTACAACGCCGGGTACGAGACCACCAAGGAACACCCGAAGAACCTCGACATCGACATGAAACTCGTCCGCTGGAAGACCGGCGACATCGAACATCGCCAGATCAGCCGGCTCTGGCTGACCGGACAGGGTATCTCGGACGACTTCCGCCCGCCCTACGACCCGACCGGCATCATCGTGGGCTCGACCCTCCACATCCTCTTCTGCCCGGGCGTCGAGGGCTGCACCACCCTCGTCCACGTCCCCTATGACCTTGAAAAACAGCAACTCGGCCGGGAAGAAGTGGCGACCCTGGACGGCAGCCCGGTCACGGTCCAGAACGTCCTCGACAACTACCAGGCCCGCACGGGCGCCGAGTACCGCTGGTTCACGGACGGCGGCCCCAAGACGGCCTTCGGCATCGGCATGAACGTCGAAATCATCCCGCACAAAGACTGCTACTACAGCGTGCTGAGCGCCTGTGCCTACAGTTTCACCGGCATGGTCGTCAAATCGGAGGACCTCATCCACTGGGAGACCGTGGCCATCCCCGACCTGTCCCAGCTCCACTGCGGCAGCGCCTATTGGGAAGGCGTCCTCCATCCCCTCTTCGGCGACACCTTCGCCTTCACGGCCCGCGTCCAGAGCGAAGACGGCGTCATCTACGGCACCTGGGACGCCGCCACCGGCGAATTCGCCGACCTGCGGCTGATCGAAGGCGGCATCACCGCCCGCCCGGAATTCTTTGAATACAAAGGAGATACCTACCTCTACTGCAACACCTACGGCCCCTCCGACGTCGAAGGCTACGGCTCCGTCTATCGCGCCACCGCCTCCTTCTACAAACTCAGTCCGGACGGAAAGTCCCTGACCTATGTCCGTTCCAAATTCGTCCCGGAAGGAATCCACTACCCCACCTTCTACGTCGAACCCGGCGGCCTCTTCCGCCGCGATCGCCTCTACATCATCTACAGCACGGACTCCCGCCGGCTCGACCCGCTCGAAGCCCGCAGCAACATCGCCCTCGAGCGCCTGAACCTCTAACCGCGTCCCGGCGCTCCCCGGCGCTGCCGGCAGCCATCACACAATCACCTTCCCGAAAGGGAACACGCTGCCCAAGGCCATCTTGAAATGCTGCAGCCCGAAGGGAATCCCCACCACGGTAATGCAGAAAAAAAGGCCGCACAGCAGGTGGAGAAGCGCGATCTCCCACCAGCCCAGAAGAATCCACACCAGATTCATCACCACCGACAGGCACCCGGGCTCCCGGGGCCCGTCCACCAGCTCATGTCCGAACGGCCACAGGGAATACGTCCCCAACTTAAACAATTGCACCCCGAACGGCACCCCGACAATCGTCAGGCACATCAAAAGCCCCACGAGATAGTAAATCAGGGCGATAATCACCCCGCCCAGCACCAGCCAGCAAATATTTCCGATCAGTCTCATA
>CAMIYB010000026.1 GCA_946402945.1 uncultured Bacteroidales bacterium
AGTTTTTTTTCCTATCTTTGCGAGAACGATAGGTTACGATGAAAAAGTTACTGAAACCCCTTCTCCTACTGGCCCTCGCGGCTTCAGTACTTTCCTGCACAATGACCAAGGAGTCTCCCCTTCCCCAGGCTCCCAGCAAACGGCAGGTCAATTTCCCCGTCACCGTTACCCGAGACGGAAAGGCCATCCCCGAAGAGGCCATCACCAAATCCGCCGAAGTAGATCAGTCGGACAAGATCGCCACCATGGACAAGTCCCGTTCCTTCGGACTCGTCGGCTTCGACCTGGTCAGCGGGGCCGTCATGCTCGACAACGAACAGGTGTCGGCCCAGGGCGGCCAGTACCGCGCCTTCCTTGACGGCGGTCTCTGGGACGCTCCGTCCGCCACCATCGCGCTGAGCGCCTATTATCCTTTCGTCAACAACGTCTCTTACAACAACGACCCCGCCGTCTACAGCATCTCCTTCTCCGGCGCGGATACCGAAGCCGGACCGCTCGTCTCGAAGACGGTCCAGGTCGCAGTGGAGCAGCTCAGCCTGGTTCCGCTTGAGTTCCAGCACATTACCAACGATATCGGATACAAGATCTGCGACGTCACCACCGACCCGCAGCTCCAGGGCCTGATCCACCTCCGCAAGGTCGTCGCCACCAATGTCGCTTCGGCCGGTGTCTTTGTCAATGACCTGATGGCGGACCAGGGCTTCTGGCAGCGCCGGGCCTACTACCGCAACGAAGTGGTCTTCGAAGGCGACGCCGTGGTCGGCGTGGGCATGGAAAATGAGATGTTCATCGGTGACGACCATCTCGTAGCCCACATCGCCGACAGCCACCGCTATTACGCCATCCCTGACGAAATCGAAATGGGGAAACAGTGCGTGGAATTGCTCTATGACGTCGATTCTTTCACCATCGGCAACTTCACCTATCCGGCCCTGAAGGACCAGAAGGCCCATTTCATGATTTACGGCGTGCTGCCTGACAACATCATGCAGTACGGCAGGCAGTACACCTTCCATCTTGGACTCGACATCGGCAAACTCTACACCGAGGTCAACTTCTCCGCGGCCGTCAGCGACTGGGAAACCCAGATCTACGAGAACAACGATGTGTTCTAGTGGAGCCGATGAAACGCATTCCTCCCGCATCAGCTTTCCGTATCAGCCATCCCGGACACGACGCATCGAGGTCCGGGTGTCCTTTTACAGGCCGTGCCCATTCATCCCGCAAACAATGCTCTGTTAAGATATGATTCCCAACTACGCACAAAACCATGACTACTCGCAGTTCAACGTGTTGGCCGTGGATGACATCCCCCTGAATCTTCTTCTTGTCCAGAAGATGCTCGCGCGTTTCAACTTCGGGTTCCGCACCGCCGCCAACGGGCAGACGGCGCTCGACGCCATCGCCGAAAAGAAACCGGATTTGATCCTGCTCGATCTCATGATGCCGGGAATCGACGGATTCGAGGTCATCCGCCGGGTCCGGGAGAACCCTGATACCGCCGACATCCGCATCATCATCCTCAGCGCGCTCAACTCCAACGAGGACGTGGTGAAAGGCTTCAACATGGGTGCGGACGACTTCATCATGAAGCCCATCATCATGGAGAAACTGCTTACCTGCGTCGTCACTCAGATGCAGATTGTCCAAAACCAGAAGAAATAAGAGGTGTCCCGCAAACTGCTCACGGCGCTGCTGGCCTGCCTCCTGTGCACGCTTGGCAACGCGCAGATCGTCAACCGTTTGCGTGTCGATAAAGACACGTTCCTGCGCTATGCCTATTGCCGCATGCAGCAGTTCAACCCCGCCAATCTGGAACTGGCGGACTCGCTTCGCATCGTCGGCATCCGCAAAGACGACTACCGCTATAAATGCCTGTCCCTCTCGCTGGAGATGCCTGTCCGCTTCGCCCAGCGCGACTTTGCCCGGATGGACGCGACGGCCGCCGAACTCAAATCGCTGCTGGCAGACCGAAAAAAGGACCGTTCCTTCTACTATTCCTTCCTTCACGAATACTGCGAATATCTTGTGCAGGCGGGCATGGCCACGAAAGCGATGCTCGAGGCGCGCGACATGGGACGGCTCGCCTCCTCCGAGCAGCAGCCCCTGGGCAAAATGTACTCCTACCGCATCCTGGGGCTGATCCACAGCGCGCGTGACAACCACGTCCTCGCCATCCGCAATTTCGAAGAGGCGGTCACTTTCAGCCGCGCGGCGCGGGAGGAGCAGGACCTGCCGAAGCTCTATCTGCTCCTCGCCCAGGAACTTGCATTCATGGGCGAGTTCGACCGGGCCGAAACCTATCTGGAGCAGGCCGAAGAGTACAAACGTTTCTTCCCTTCGATCGGCGTCAGGGCCCAGATGACCCGCGCCGGCATCTATTACGCCCAGGGTGATATCGAGGCTTTCCGGGCGACCTATGCGGACCTGCTCAGGAATCCGCTCTACCGGATGCAGGCCGATGCCGATTCCCGCTATGGGCTGGATATCAGTTATCTGCGCTCATACGCCCTTCTCGATGAGGCGCTGGCCAAGGCCGATTCCATCGGTACGCGCATCGAGCGCCTCGGGCACAAGCACGCCATCTACTCCGACATGAACGCATTCGGCGCCGCCTACGATTCGCTCGCGATGCTCATGGGCGACAAAGATTCCCTCTACATCAAGGTACAGAACGAAGACCTCGCCATCCTCGACGCCGAGATGCACAACGCGCAACTGCGCGAGGTGGTCCAGCGGCTCGAGGCCCGCAACCAGTCCACCATCCTCTTCGGCTTCCTCTTCCTCTTCGCCATCGCCTTCATCGCGCTGATGGTGAGCCAGTGGAACCTCCGCCGCAACCTGGACCAGATGCGGATGATGAACAACGCCATGCTCGAAGCCCGGCGCGCCTACCAGAATACCATGGACGCGAAGGAGTCCGAAAACAGTTTCAGAATCAAGATATTGCAGAACCGCAAGACAAATATGCTGAGATTATGAAAATCAAAGATCTGTTCAAACACCACGGGAACGAATTCGCCGCGCTGGTGATCTTCCTCGCAGGTTCTATCCTCGGAATGCTGGGCCTTATCCAAAAGGTCCCGCTTGCGGTCGGCATCCTGGGAATCGTCATCCTGGCCACGGGCATGCTCTATTTCTGCATCCGCTTCACCTCAGAGAAGGTGTACAAGGACTACTATAAGGATTGCTACCAGATCGAACACGACACCATCGAAGAAGAAATCCGCAAGTCCATGCGTTACCATCGCTACCAGGAGGCCGTAATCGGGCGCTATGAAAGCGCCTGCCGCGACCTGGGCCTGGTGGACGAGCAGAAAGACTGGCTCCTCGACCTGCTGATGCAGGAGAAGGAGCGGGTCGATCAGGAACTGGAAGCCCAGGGCGGCGGGCACATCTAGCGCTGGATCGCCATCAGACGGATATACTTGAGCACCGTTTCACTCCAGACCTTGTCACCGGGGAACTGATACCGGCAGTTGCCCTTCGGGTCGGGGGTGAAGAGGGTTTCCCCGCGCGGCGTGAGGACCACCCGGCCCCGTTCGGACAGGCTGTAGAGTTCATCCCCTTCCACGGCGTTGATTACCGCCAGCGGATCCCACATCTTCTGGCCGGTGTCGCAGTTGAGGAACTGGTAAATCCATTTGATCGGATGGGAATCCGTCCAGTCCATGTCCGCGATAACGGTCTCCGGCCGATAGTCCAGCGGGTCTCCGACCTCACCCGGCGAGAAGACGATGTCCACCTCCTTGGGCCATAGTTCGAAGAACTTCAGGGAGAAGTCGATGGCCTGGGAGAAGTTATAGTCGGGCTCCACGGCGTCGCCGAACACCCCGCCCATCGCGTAAATGGCGCAGACCTTCCTACGGACCAGTTCCACGCCGCTCAGCGGCGAATATTCGTCCGGGCCGGACTCCAGCAGACGTGCCAGCGTGGTCACGAAGCCGATCGAAGCGATGGTCACCGAATGGTCGGGCTGGGCGGCAAGCAGCCGGCGATAGAGTTTATATCCCTCCTCATACTGCGCCGGGTCCGTGACGCTGCGCTTGAAAAGCGGCTCCGCGTCGGTGTTGCGGGCGTAAGGCATGTTGTGGTAGGTGATGAAGACATGCGGCAGTTCGATGCCCTTCCGTTCCAGTCCGATAGGGACTTCCGGATGCCCGTAGAAATTGTTCAGCGCATCCACGATGTCGGCGTTGGCATTGCCCATCCTGTCCACCACGACACCCAGCAGTTTGCAGCGATGCATGTCGGCATAGCGGTAGAGCATCATCAGGGCGAAAAGGTCGTCCGTAGAACTGCCCATGTCGGTATCCAGGATGACGCGGATGTCCTTCTGCTCATAGTTGGACTTGACTTCTATGCCCTTGGAGGCGACATAAACGGTATGCTGACCGTTCGCCCGCGCGAAGGCCACGGCCGCGGCCAGGCTGTCTTCGGGGAAGATGCGGTTGCTGTCGAAATAATACTTCCCGTTTTCGGGGTTGTACCATCCGCCCACGAACCCGTCGTGGGCGCGGGCGTGCTTGAGGACGGCCGGGATGCTCTTCTTGTCGAAACTGTTCTGCGTGGCAGCATAGGAGACCACAATCCCCTCCTGCGGCTGACGCATGGTCTTCAGGTCGATGGTGAACCCGTCCGGGTACATCTGCCCCATGGCCCAGATGGCGTTGCACAATTCTTTGTCGGAGAGATTTACCTGCCCGAAGGCGGAAACTGCGAAAAGCAGCACGAGAATGGAAAGAATCGCCTTTTTCATACTCTTGTATTTATTTGGACTTTACAAATATAGTAACTTCCGACAAAAAAAGAAACAAAAGCGCAGGGCTAGCGGTCGACGCTGGGCGCCCTATTCGAAATTGAAAATGGACACGAAGCCCGTGAGGTCCAGCACGTCGCGGACCACCTCGTTCACATTCTTCAAGGTAACGCGGGAGCCCACGGACTGCGCCTGCTTCAGGACGCTGAGCAGAAGACGAAGCCCGCTGGAGGCAATATACTCCAGGTCGGTACAGTCGATCACAATGTCCTTTCCCTGTGCTTGGAGCAGAGGACGGAGCGCAACTTCGGCTTCCGGGGCGGCGGCCGTGTCCAGTTCTCCGCAGAGGGTGGCCACCAACTTTCCGTCTATTTCCTGAACGGTCGTTTTCATACTATATTTTTTGTTAAAGTTAATACATTCTTTCCTTCTTTCCGCGCATACGAGACGGAATCCATGATTTTACGCGTGAGCAGGATGCCCAGGCCGCCGATGGGCCTGTCCTGAACGTCCAACCGGGTGTCGGGCGGAACGGCGGCGGTGGGGTCGAAGGGATTGCCGGCATCCACGATGGTAAAGCGGATCTCGCGGCGGTCGCTGTCGGCATAGACGGAGACGATGCCCTCACTGCCTTCCGGATAGGCATATTTGATGGCGTTCACCACGGCTTCTTCCGTGGCCAGCCTGAGGCTCTGGCCCAACTTCTTCTCCAGCGCCAGGCTGGCGCAGACGCCCTTCAGGAAATCGCTCAGGCGGGGCAGTTCCTCCGCACGGTTCTTCAAGTCGATATGATCCTGCACCAGGTCTTTGGGCGCGTACTGCACCAGCAGCATGGTAAGGTCGTCGCGCTGGGCGGCGTCACCCAGGAAGTCATGCGCGGCGTCGAACATCGAGAGGACCGTCTGCCTGGCGTCCATGCCGCGGGAGAGGGCCTCCTGCAGACTTGCCTGAACACGGGAGCGCCCGAAGGCCTGTCCCCCCTCGACCTTAGCCTCCGTAAGGCCGTCCGTATAAAGGAACAGGGCGTTTCCGGGGGAGAGTTGAAGCGTCTGCTCCTCGAACACCGTATTCGGGAAAACACCCAGCGGGAGGTTGGACTTCGCCGGAAGGAGCGACACGTTCTCCGTCAGCAAAAAAGGCTTGTCGTGACCGGCATTGGCATAACGGAAATGACCCGTATAATAGTCGATGGTGCCCAGGAAGAAGGTCACGAACATATTGGAGTCGTTGCCCTGGCACAGCTGCTCATTCAAACGCTGCAGAATGACGGAGGGGCTCTCGATATGCGGGGAGACCATCCGGAACAGCGAATGGATCACGGACATGAGCATCGCCGACGGTACCCCTTTCCCGCTCACATCACCGATACAGAAAAACAACTTGCCATCGCGCCGATAGAAGTCGAAAAGGTCGCCGCCCACCTCGCGGGCAGGTTCCAAAAAACCGTAAATATCGGCCGGGAAGGCCTTGGGCAGCATTTCCTTCTGGATGGTGCGCGCCGCTTCCAATTCGCCGCTGATGCGCGCCTGCTGCTCCGAGGCCTTCCTCAGTTTCTTCTCGCTCCGGGCAAAACGGTCGATCATGAAGAAGAGGATGGCCAAGCCCAGCAGGATGAACAGCAGTTGCTGGAGGCGCATCCGGCGCATGCCGGCAAAGACTTCGTCCGTCTTGTAAACCTGGGCGATCTGCCAGTAAGGATCCCGGGCCATCCGGACTTTCCGGACCACCCACTCCGATGCGGATGACAGTTCCTCGTCTTCCTGCATCTGCGCCATCACCCGCTCCACCACGGCGGCCGAAGCCCGCGACGGAGGGGGACCGGCCACCTGCCTTCCATCCGCCGTCAGGACCAGTCCGAAGGAAGAGGGAAAATGCTGGTGCGCATTCAGGGTTTCGCCCATCCAGGAAAGGTCCACGTCCAGGCCGCAGACCGCAACGATGCGGCCGCTTCCGTCCTTGACGGGATAGGAATACGTGGTCAGGCTCCGGACAGAATCGGGCCCGAAGAGATACGGGTCCGACCAGTCCGCCATGCCGCTCTCCACCACTTTCCGGTAAAAAGGGTTTTGCGTATAGTCGTGATCCTCGCCGGCAATCTGGCTCAAGTAGATCGTCTCTTCATCATCCTTATAGGCATACGGTTCATACAAACGTCCCTTTTCAGGGAAATAATAGGGAGCGAAGCAGATGCATCCCCCGACGATATCCGGATTGTCGTCTATGAGGTATTCCATGGCCCGGAAGATGGAGTCCGGGTTGTGCAGGCTGAGTTTTATATCCCGCAGATTCTCGCGCATGGTGCTTTCCGTCATGTCCAGCATATGGCCGATACGTTCCTGCATGGAGCGCAAGACCATCTGGGAACGGACATCCATCTCCTCTTCCATGATGGCATGGATGCGGCGGGACTGTATGATGGAAAGACTTTCCACCAGGATGGCGGCGATGACCATGATGCCCAGACGGGTCAACCAACTTTTCTTTGAAGAATCCACTTGCCTCGTTTTAACAGATTGTAAAGTTATCATTTGTTTTCGACATGTCAAAACATAAATTTTTAATTGAAAGTTATAACTTTGTATTTATAACCCATTTGCTCCCGGTAAGAATATGACCAGCACTCCCCTTTCCCAATCGCAACTGAGCATCTTCCTATCCTGCCAGAATCTGGACGAACAATCCGGAAACTACCAGTTGGCATTCCTGTACAAACTTCCCCAAAGCATTGACCTTCAAAAGTTAAAAAATGCCTTGGAAGCCTTTGTAGCGGCCCATCCGGCCGTCTTGTCACACATTCAAGACAGGGATGGCATCCCCTGTATGGTCTGTTCCCCGGAGGAATGGAAGGCGGAAATCAAGGACATCGACAGCATTGACCGGGTAAAAGGCAGTTTTGCCCGTCCGATGGACTTGTACAAGGACAGGCTTTTCCGGCTGGAACTGTACAGAACCCCCTCGGACAACTACTTCTATTGCGATTTCCACCACATTCTTGCCGACGGCACCGGCATCCTCCTCTTCCAGGAATGCCTGAGCGCCGCCTATCTGGGGAAGGAAATGCCCGCAGAGCGGATGAGCGGGGCTGAAATCGCCCTGGAGGAACAGAAGCGGCGGGAAAGCGGGGACTTCGAGGAAGCCCGGCAGTGGTTTGCCCGGGAGTTCGGCGAGGCGGCGGAAACCGAGAGCCGCATTTTGCCCGACGTTTATGGCGCGGAGCCGTCGGCCTACCGGGAACTCGTGGCGGAACTGGATATCGACAGCGACGCCATGAAGGAGATCCTTTCACGCTACAACTACGCGGAGAGCACCCTCCTCACCACCGTCTTCGGCCTCACGCTGGCCTCCTGGAACGCGGACAGCGCCGCCAGTTTCTCCACCATCTGGAACGGTCGCAAGAGTGCCGACGCGCGCACCGCCTTCACCATGTCCGTCCACACCCTGCCCGTGTATGTGAACGCCAGCCCGGACACCCCTGTCGAAGAAGTCCTGGCCGGCACGAAAGCGCAAATGAAAGGGATGAAGGAACGGTCCTTCTTCTCCATTGCAGACTGCGGCGCTTACCTGGGCCTGTCTCCGGGCATCAATTTCGGTTTTCAGGGCAAGTATTTCCCGGAAAGGCCGGACCTGGTTCTGGACGGAACCTGCATCCCGGTAGAAGACCTGCGCACCAACCCTCCGGGCCTGGGCCTTTCTACAGAACTGTTTACCCCGGAGCAGGGGCCCTATAAACTGCGCTTCTGGTACAAGCCCTGCGAATACACGGAGGGCATCCTGCGCAATTTTGCAGAGAGTTTCGCTGCCGCCGTCCTTTCCCTGAAACAGGCCCGGACTGTCGGGGATCTGTGCTTCGCCAGCCCCGCCCAACTCCGGACCCTGGACGGTTTCAACCCCGGAAAAGCCGTAGCCGACACCGGGAAAACCGTCCTGGATTTCTTCCGGCAGCGGGTCAGGGAAAATCCCGACCAGACGGCGGTCGTTTGCGGCGATATCCGCCTGAGTTACGCCCAGGTCGACAGCCTCACCGACAGGCTGGCCGCCTACATTGAGAAAAACGTCAGGCCCGGCAGCGTCGTCGCCATCATCCTGGGACGCAGCCAATATACCATGATCGCCCCGCTGGGCGTCCTAAAGGCCGGGTGCAGTTATCAACCGCTGGATCCGTCCTATCCCCGGGAACGCCTGCAGTTCATGGTGCAGGATTCCGGCGCAGCCCTGCTCATTGCCGATGAAGGCCTGGCAGAACTGGTCGATGGCTTCCAGGGGCCCGTTCTCCCCACCGCCCGCATCTCCGCCCTGCCGGAAGGGAAACCCCAGGCACAACCCAAGCCTGACGACCTTTTTGTACTGCTGTACACCAGCGGCACCACCGGGACGCCCAAAGGCTGCATGCTCAACCACCGCAATATCAGCATGTTTGCACAGCATCACGGCCAACGTACCGGCATTTCGGCCCGGAGCCGCCTCTCGGCCTACGCAAGTTTCGGTTTCGACGCCTTTGTCGGAGACCTGTACGGAGCGCTGGTTGCCGGCGCTACGCTGTACATCATTCCGGAAGAGATTCGCCTGGACCTGGCCGCACTGCATGCCTTCTTCGAAGAAAACGGGATCACGCACAGTTTCATGACCACCCAGGTGGCCACCCAGTTCGCCATCAACTACCCCAGTTGCAAGGGGCTGGAAGTCCTGTTCACGGGCGGAGAAAAACTGAGTTCCCTTCCGCTTCCCAAGTATCAGCTTCACAACTGCTATGGTCCCACCGAGAGCATCTGTTACGTCATTTCCAAGGTGGTCACCCGGCAGGAAGAGAACATTCCCATCGGCGTTCCCCTGCCCGGCGTACATGCATTTGTCGTGAACAAAGCCGGCCGGAGAATGCCCGTCGGCGCCGCCGGGGAACTGCTGGAGGCCAGTCTCCAGGTGGGGGACGGATACCTGGGCCGGCCGGAAAAGACCGCCGAGGCCTTTGCCGACAACCCTTATGAGACGGACCCCGCCTTCGCGCGCCTCTACCGCACCGGCGACATTGTACGCTACCGCGCCGACGGCGACATCGAGTTCATCGGCAGAAAAGACGGACAGGTGAAAATCCGCGGTTTCCGCATTGAACTCAAGGAGGTGGAGGCCGTCATCCGGGAATTCCCCGACATGAAAGATGTTACCGTGCAGGCCTTCGACCAGGAAGGCGGCGGCAAATTCATGGCCGCCTACGTAGTCAGCGACCGGACCGTTGACATCCAGGCCCTGAACGCCTTCATCCTGGAGCGGAAGCCGCCGTACATGGTGCCCGCCGTCACCATGCAAATCGACGCCATCCCCCTCAACGTTAACCAGAAGGTGGACAAGAAAGCCCTTCCCAAACCGCAGGGCGGGATGAAAGCCGAAAACCAGGCCGCCGCTCCGCTCAACGTCCTGGAAGAGGAACTCGCGGCGCTCCTCAAGGAAACCACCGGCATCGAGGGAGCCCCTCTCACGGAACCCCTCATGCTCTACGGCCTCAGTTCCCTGAGCGGCCTGCGCCTGGCCACCGAACTGTACAAACGCTACGGCATCCAGGCCGACATGAACAGTTTCGCCAAGACGGCGACCCTGCAAAGCATTGAAAACGACGTGCTCCGGCATTGGATGGCCGGCGATGCCGCCTCCCATTCCGAGCGCAGCGAAGCAACGCTCCTTCCCCAACCGCTGACCAACCAGCAGGCCGGCGTGTATCTGGACTGCATAAAAGCCCCGCAGGAGACCATCTACAACATTCCCATGGTGTGGGCCTTCCCGGCGGAAATATCGGCCGGGACCCTGCAGGAAGCGGTACAGAAGGTTCTCGCCGCCCATCCGTCGCTGCAATCCACCTTCGAGCAGCGGGACGGGCAGATTTACCAGGTCCCCAACGACACGCCCATTCCCGTCCTCATCAAAGAGGCGTCGCTCGACAGCGAACGCGAGACCTTCACGCTGCCCTTTGACCTGGGCAAGGGCCCCTTGGGACGCGTGGAGATTCTCCCGGGGAAGGACGCGACTTATCTCCTGAGCGATTTCCATCATCTGGTGTTCGACGGCCGCAGTTACGACATCTTCATCCAGCAGGTCTGCGCCGCGCTGGAAGGGAAGGACATCGCCCCCGAGGCCTATACCTACTTCCAGTATGCCGCCTGGCAGAGAAAGGAAGAGGATGGGGAGGCCTATGCCCGGGCCCATGCGTTCTTTGCGGAGCAGCTCGCCGGATTGGAAAGCCCTTCGGCCGTGATCCCGGACATGGAGCCCGGCGACCAGACCGGCCGGGAAGTATTCCTGAGAAAGGCGGTCCGGGCCGACATCCACCCGCTTTGCAAGCAATTGGGGATCTCTCCTGCCAGTTTCTACCTGGGCGCCGCCTACCTGACCCTGAGTGCATACAACGCCGACAATAAGGTCTATATGTGTACCGTCAGCAACGGTCGCGGGAACCTCAAAACCGCCGACAGTTTCGGCATGTTCGTCAACACCCTGGCCCTGGCGGGCGACTGCGGCGTGGAAGACACCGAAGCCTTCCTGAAGCAGTGCGACCGGCATTTCCAGGAGACCCTCGAGAACCAGGAGTATCCTTTCGCCAAAATCGCCGACGAATTCAGTTTCCAACCGCAGGTGATGCTGGCCTATCAGGTCGGTGTCCTGGCCGACTACCGCGTAAACGGAAAGGAGGTGAAAGGTGAGAATCTGGAAGCCGGCGCACCCAAGTTCCCGCTCAGCATCTATATCGACGGCAGCGAAGGCCAGGAGGAAATCGTACTGGGATACGATGACAGCAAATACAGCCCCGCCCTCATGCAGGCCTTTGCCGACGCCATGGAAACCGTATGCCGCGGCCTGCTGAAATACGGCCATTTAAGCGAAATACCCTTCGTCGATGGCGAAAGCCTGCAGCGACTGGACGGTTTCAACCACTATACGCAGGAGGTGGATTTGGGTCAGACCGTGGTGGATCTCTTCCGCAAACAGGCCCGGACCACCCCGGACGCCCCCGCCGTTCTCTTCGACGGAAAAGCCATCAGTTACCGGGAACTGGATGTTTTCACCGATTCACTGGCGGCCAGGATTCTGGAATTCGGCCTCGGGGAGGAAGATGTGGTATCGGTGCTCATCGGCCGCAACGCCTGGATGACCAAGGCGTCGCTCTCGGTCATGAAGGCAGGCTGCGCCTACCAGCCGCTGGATCCCTCCTACCCGGCGGAACGCCTGAACTTCATGATCCATGACGCCCGCGCGAAACTGCTCATCGCGGAAAAAGACCTGGTGCCGCTGGTCGGGGACTACAAAGGCCCCGTCCTCACCACCGAGGAACTGGAAGCTGTCCGGCCGCTGTCGGATGGGGCATCCCCGACGCTCCCGGGCGATCATCTCCCCAAGCCCGAAAACCTGTACATCCTGCTGTACACGTCCGGATCCACCGGCGTGCCCAAAGGCGTCATGCTGGAGCACAGGAACCTCACCAATTTCTGCGCCTGGTACTGCGACTATTACGGCCTCAAAGCCGGCCATCGGGTGGCTGCTTTTGCCAGTTACGGTTTCGATGCCAACATGATGGACCAATACCCCGCCCTAACCTGCGGGGCCTGCGTGTGCATCATCCCGGAAGACGTGCGGCACGACCTGGTCGCCCTGGACCGCTTTATCACGGAAAACGGCGTCACGCACAGCTTCATGACCACCCAGGTGGGCGTGATGTATGCCCGCAACTTCCCGGACAATCCTTCGCTCAAGTACCTGTCGGTGGGCGGCGAGAAACTGATTTCCATGCCGCCGCCGTCCTATGCCTTCTACAATGGCTACGGCCCCACCGAATGCACCATCTTCTCCACCATTTTCCACGTACGGAAGCGGGAGGACAACATTCCCATCGGCCACCCGCTCAGCAATGTACAGTCGTATGTGGTGGACAAACAGATGCGGCGTCTGCCCGTGGGGGCGGCCGGCGAACTGCTCATCGGCGGAGAAGGCGTAGGACGCGGCTACCTGAACAATCCGGAAAAAACGGCTGAATGTTTCATTGACAACCCCTTCCTGCCTGGCGTTCGCCTGTACAGATCCGGCGACATCGTGCGCTACCGGCCCGACGGAAACATCGAATTCGTGGGCCGGAAAGACCGTCAGGTAAAGATTCGCGGCTTCCGTATCGAACTCAAGGAAGTCGAGGCCGTGATCCAGGAAATCCCCGGCGTCCGGGATGTTACCGTGCAGGCCTTCGACGCCCCGTCGGGCGGGAAGTTCCTGGCCGCCTATGTGGTGGCCCAGGGCGATTTCGACACCCGGGCCGCAGCCGATTTCATCCGCGAGCGCAAGCCTCCGTACATGGTGCCCGCCGCCTGGATGCAACTGGACGCCATCCCGCTGAACGTAAACCAGAAAGTGGACCGCAAGGCCCTGCCGCCGGCAACGCCCCAGGCCCTGGAAGACTATGTGGCGCCCGTGGGAGAGACGGAAAAAACCCTCTGTGAGATCTTTGCCGAGGTCCTGGGTGTGGAGCGCATCGGCGTCATCGACTCGTTCTTCGACCTGGGCGGCACTTCGCTCATGGTGACCAACATCATGGTGAGCGCCGAAAAGAAGGGGCTGCACTTTGCCTATTCCGACGTGTTCGCCCACCCGTCGCCCCGCAGTCTGGCGTCCTTCCTGAAGGGAGGCCAGACACCGGCCCAGGAAGACAGCAACATTACGGAATACGACTATTCCGCCATAAACGAACTGCTCAAGGACAACAGCCTGGAATCCTTTACCGCAGGAAAGCGTCTGACCCTGGGGAAAAATATCCTCCTGGCCGGCGCCACGGGCTTCCTGGGTATCCACGTGCTCAAAGAACTGGTGGAAAGCACCGGAGAGGACACCACCATCTGGTGCCTGCTGCGCAGCAAAGGAAGTATCACGCCGCAGCGACGCCTGAAAGAGATGTTGGTTTACTACTTCGAAAAAGACTACCGCAGCCTGCTGGGCGGCCGCATCCGGGCCGTCGAGGGCGACATCACCCGGCCCGAAAGCATGGAGGGCTTTACGGAGATCGACACCGTGTTCAACTGCGCCGCCAATGTAAAGCACTTCTCCAAAGGGACGGATATCGAAGACATCAACTACGGCGGTGTCAAGAATCTCGTCGCCCTGTGCGAGCGGAACGGCGCTTATCTGGTGCACGTTTCCACCGAGAGCGTGGGCGGCCTCACGCCGGGCAAAGTGCCCGAGACCCTTTCGGAGCAGATGCTGTTTTTCGGCCAACTGACGGACAACCAGTACGTCCATTCCAAGTTCCTGGCCGAGCGCCATATCCTGCAGCATATGGCCGACGGAAAATTGCGCGCCAAGATCCTTCGTGCCGGCAACCTGTCGCCGCGCGCCGAAGACGGTGAATTCCAGGTGAATATGAACGCCAACGCCGCCATGGGACGGCTCAGGGCGCTGAAACTCATCGGCGCCTGCCCCTACCAGGCACTGGAAGGCCAGATGGAATTCACCCCCATCGACGAAGCCGCGCGCGCCATGGTCCTGCTGGCCGGCACGCCGCTGGAAAACTGCGTTTTCAACGTATCCAACAACCATCTCGTGCCCATGGACGATGTCATAACCCGCCTGGACAAGATTGACGGCATCCCCATGGATTATGTAGAGAACGGCGAATTCCTCTCCCGGATGAGGGCCCTGCAGGCCCGGCCCGGAATGGCCGCCGTCCTGGCCCCGCTGGTGGCCTACGAGCAGTCATCCGCCGAACGGGAGGGCGTGGAAACCCTGTCCTCCACGGTGTTCACCATGCAGGTGCTGCTGCGCCTGGGCTTCCGCTGGAATACCACCTCCAGCGCCTATATCGACCTCATCTTCGAGATGCTGCGCACCATGCGGTACTTCGATTGACAAAACATTCTCAAAGCATGCTGAGAACCGCCCGGGAAACCTAAGTTTCCAGGGTCTTGGCAATCTTTTCTATGTTGAGACTGCGGGCCGATGCGTCTATGATGTCCTTGTAGATGCCGCCCTTCCTGTAAACTTCATCCGGGTGGCCGGACTGCTCGACGCGGCCTTTTTGGAGGGCGTAAACCATCTCGCTGTCGATGATCTGGGAGATGCTGTGGGAGATGATGATCACGGTGCGGTCCTTCTTGATGGCCTCGATACTGTTTTTGATCTGTTCCGTGGCAATGGCGTCAAGGGATGCCGTGGGCTCGTCCAGGAAGATGATGGGAGGGTTCTTAAGGAACATCCTGGCGATGGCTATCC
The DNA here is from genome assembly GCA_946402945.1 of uncultured Bacteroidales bacterium. Classification (GTDB taxonomy): domain Bacteria; phylum Bacteroidota; class Bacteroidia; order Bacteroidales; family UBA932; genus Cryptobacteroides. The sequence continues at coordinate 14,990 of CAMIYB010000026.1, forward strand.
GCTGCTGCTGCCCGCCGGAAAGGTCGGAGGCCTTGCCCTGGAACTGCTTCGGAAGGGCCATGATCTGGTCATAGATGTAGGACTTCCGGGCGGCGTCCACCACCTCCTCGAAGGTGGCGTCCGGCTTGCCGTAGCGGATGTTTTCCTCTATGGTTCCGTCAAAGATGTGGTTCTTCTGGAGCACAAGGCCGATATTCTCTCTCAGGTACTGCGTGTCCCACTCCCTGAGGTCCACCCCGTCAAGGGTGATGGTTCCGGCCTGGGGCTCGAAAAACTTGTCCAGAAGGTTCACAATGGTGCTCTTCCCTGCTCCGGAAAGGCCCACGAGGGCGGTTATCTTCCCGGGCTCGATCACCATATTCACGCCATACAGGGCCTGCGTCCCGTTGGGGTAGGTGAAATCCACGCCCTTGAGTTCGAACCGGCCTTTCACGACCTCCGGGCAGTATTTTCCGCTGGGCTCGACCTCTTTCTCGGAGTTGAGGATGTCGAAGAAGCCTTCCGCGTAGATGAGGGCGTCGTTTACGTCGTCAAAGATCCGCTGGAGCTGGGTGATGGGCGCCACCACGTTGGAGAAGAGCATCACGTGGTACATGATCTTACCGATGGACATCCCGGGGTAATCTATGAGCACCAGGTATGCCGTAAGGATAATCACAAGGACCGTTCCCACCTGCCTTACAAAACTCTTGAGGCCATTGAAGTAGAATGCCACCCGGCGGGTTTTCATCTGGTTGGCCGTGACCTGATTCTGGATGTCCAACTGCTTCTGGCCCTCTATCTTTTCCCGGTTGAAGGACTTGATTACGTTGATGGAGTCTATGATGTTCTTGATGCCCTGGCTCTTGGTCTCAAGGTGGGAGCGCATCTCGCGGCGCCATCCCTTGAGCCTTTTTGCCTGCCGCACCGTTATCCAGAAATACACCGGGACAATGCCAAGGGCCACAAGGCCCACGTAAACGTTGGCCGCGAACATAAGGATAAGCGCGAGAGCGGCGCTGGTAAACAGGGGAAGAAGGTCTATGAAGAAGTTCTGGACCGTGCGGGATAGGCTGCTCACGCCCTGGTCGATACGGGCCTGGATCTTGCCGGTGGCGTTTTCATCGGCACTGAAAAAAGCCATCCTGAAGGTGAGCACCTTCTCAATGACCGCCTGCGAGAGATCCCTGGACACAAAGATGCGCATCCTCTCGCCGAAGTAGTTCTGCGCAAAGGTGATAAGGGCCGACAGTACCTCCTTTCCCAGCAGCACGGCCGATACGATGGTAAGGATCCTTGCCGCCTGCGCCCAGGAGAAATCCGTGCCGATAAGCGCGTTGATGGCATCCACCGTGCGGTCCAGCACGATGGCGTTCACCTGCTGCATCGTTGACCCCACCAGGGTAAGGATGAGGGTGATGATCACCAGCAGGCGATACGACTTCACGAAGGGCCCTATGTTCCGGAAAAGTTGTAGCAGGTTCATGTTCACAACCCTTTGATTTGCAGCGTAGTTTTCTGCATCGAGGCTCGTACGGCAAAAATAGTAAAATTATGCCGATATAGAAAGTTTAACGAAAAGACAACGGCCTCCGGCGCCGCGGCTACAAAGCCACAAGGCCCTACATCGACATCGTCGATTCCATCAAGGCAGAGTCCATGACCAAATGGGGCTTCTATTTGGCGTTGATAGGACAGTTATCGTGTGAATTCTCGCAATGCAACCTATTTCCGTAAATGGGCAAGTGTCCATCCCGTTTTCTTGAATGACACTGTAAATGAGACAGAAAATGAGACAGTTCTCGTCTCTCAACTATCTAAAAAACAGCAGATTATCCTGGTGCAACTTTTTTGAACCAAAAATGCACCAGATTTTAGTGGGTCTGGTTCCCTTGAACTATCAAAACAAATTCAGCAAATGTTATAATCTTTGTCCCAAGGTGATTTTTAAGAACAAGCAAGTCCTGGTCACCTGTTACAAGGCAATCAGCAGGGATGCTTTCTGCCATTGACAGAAGATACAAGTCCTTTATATCACGGATTGCAGACTCTGCATCCGCATATCCATTGATGATTCTACATTTGGCATGTATGAGTTCGAACAGATTGACAATTGCCTGTAACCCTATTTTGCCAAGAAACTTTGGACGGAAAGCGACATCCCTGAGTTCAGAGAGCAAGGCATCAGACACATAAATCTCCACTTCCTCCATTTCAATGATTTCCCTAAGGATGGTCAATCTTTTACCAAGGAGGAAGGATATCCAAATATTTGTGTCGAGTATTACTTTCATCTTCCGTATCTGACAGCATTCACTTCTGCCTGAATCTCTTCATCTGAAATACTGACATCTGTCGGACAGGAAGCGATGAACTTCTCGACAAGGTTCTCACTGGTCTGGAAACTCCACCCCATCTTCTCTGCAAGAGTAGAAAGGAAGGAAACCTCTCCATTGGGAACTGTAAGTACAATCTGCGTCATACACTTTACTTTTTTTCTCGTCAATCACAAAGATATGCAATTCTCTGGAAAATTCAAACATGGTTTGTTATCATTAATCTTCGTGATTACAACAATTGGGTTTAACCAGAGTGAATGTGACTAACTTGCTTAAGTTCCAGTTCCATCAGATGATGCGTTCCTTCCTTGAAGGCCGTTTTCTCCTCGTAGTAGTCGCTCTTGTGCCGATAGACTCAGGCAGGAATTTCGGCAGATCTCAAGTTTTACAGGGTAGTGGATTATATTTCAGCGCTGGAAGGTCTTTCCGAATTCTCGGTCAGGTCCCGTCTTTATGTCGCACACACCTCCTTCCCTTCGCCCGCTACATCCTGGACCATCAACTTTGGTCTGAGTGTCAATATGCTGGCATGGACATTGAAGTGATATATCTGCCATAAACAGCCATTTTAGAACATAGATAGAGCCATGGAACAAAAACTTCTCAGCGGCGACAATTATTCGTTCAAAGAATATTTCCGCATCTGGAATAATCCGATCGTATTCGGCTCCGTTCTTAAATGGTTTCTGTTCAGCACTTTAAAAGCACTGATAATCATTGTTCCTCTTCTGTGTATTATTTTTTTGGCTGGAGAGTTGGACGGTACACTGCCGGATGAAAGATCAAATATGTGGACGTTCCTTCTTGCTGCAGGAGGACTTACTCTTGCTTTAGTTTGGATAGTAACCGGCTGGCATTCATTTATTCTCCCTCGGACTATTCAAAAAAGAGTAGAAGGATTCGTTGATAGGTATATACCTGATTCACCAAAAATAAATCGTGAAGACCTTGATACATGGATAATCACTTATCGAGGTTATAATCTTGCTGTTGGATATAGAGAATCTGTTTCCTACAGCAGGTGGAAGTCCGGCCATATAAGAAAAAACGTCAAGAAATACATAAGGGTATCAACCACATACACAGAGGACGATTTTAATGACCGGATAATCGAAGAAACGATACTGACTGACGGAATATCAATTGTGAATACAGATTTTGGTGTATACGCCAGATTCGAGGCAAAACGGAAATATTTTAGGAAAGAAGTCTTGAATGCATTGGATCTGATAGTGAAAGAAGGTCACCTGATGAATTCATAGATAAAACGATAAGACCACGTTTATACATGAAGATATTTATCCTCTTCAAAAAAAAGATTAAAGCAGGCTTCACTATCAGCGATTGAGGTCACGCGAGCTGCGTGGCCTCTTTTTTTGGTGTTGCGGTTTTTGGTGGAAGTAGTCGGATTCCGCTTCGCGCTATCCGAACTTGCTCCCTCAGGGCCGCTTAAGCAACGAAAACCGCCTTGGAGCTGCGCTCCAGAGGTTTTTTCATATCCGACAGATATCGAACGAGTTCGAATCTGCCGGATACGAAAAAAACCACCGAACATACGTTCGGCGGTTTCGTTGCTTGTGGAGGTAGTCGGATTCGAACCGGCGACCCCATGCTTGCAAAGCATGTGCTC
>CAMIYB010000027.1 GCA_946402945.1 uncultured Bacteroidales bacterium
AGTTCCAGACGCCGCGGAGGGTGCCCTGGAGGTCAGTCGTGTGGGAGAGGAGCACGACGACGGCGTTTTTATCCGGAATGATGACGCAGAACTGTCCCCAGGCCCCGTCGAGTCGGTAGGCGTCGTGGGTGCAGTGCCACATCTGGTAGCCGTAGCCCTGCTGCCAGTCGTTTTCGCTCAGGGCGGCGATCTGTCCGGGGTCGGTGATGCGGCCCTTGTACTGGAGGATCTGCGTTGACATGGCCGCGTCGAACCAACTCTCGGGCAGCAGGCGGCGGCCCTTCCACTCGCCCTTGTGGAGCATCAGCAGGCCCATCTTGGCCAGCGATTCGGCCGAGAGATAGAGCCCCCAGCCGCCGGCCGAATAGTCCTGGGGCGAGGCCTCCCACCACCAGTCCGTGATGCCGAGCGGCTTGAAGAGCCGTGTGGCCAGGTAGTTGTCCACCCTTTCCCCCGTCACCCGGCTCACGATGACCGACAGAAGGTAGGAGCCCATGCTGTTGTATTCGAAATATTCTCCGGGCCGGAAATGCATGGGGGCGGAGAGCACGGCACGGGCCCAGTCGGCGTCGGGATGGGTCAGGCGGGCCGTTTCGCGGGCTTCGGTGGCCAGCCCGGACGACATCGTCAGCAGGTGCCAGACCGTGATTTCGTCCATGCCTTCCGGCAGCGGATCCGGGCAGAGGTCGCCGATAATGTCGACCATGCGGTCTTCCACCCGCAGGCGTCCCTCCTGTACGGCAAAGCCGACGGCGGTGGCGGTGAAGGTCTTGGAGACCGACCACAGCACATGCTTCCCGTCGATCGTGTGGCCCGCGTCCGTCCGCTCGTAGATGACCTTATCATTCTGGATCACCAGGGCGGCGTGGAGTTCGTTGGTGCCTTTGTCCCAGACCCAGGGGAACATTTTGTCGAAGGATTCCTTCTGGGCGGGCGTCGCTTCCGCGCGGGGAAGCCGGGTGCTTTCCTGGCAGGCGGCGAGCAGGACGCCGGCCACGAGGAGGACGGATAATTTCTTCATACAGAACGGTATTTACAGGCCGAGCGCGTGCTCAAGAGCCTCGATGACGATATGGATGACCTTGATATGGATTTCCTGGATACGGTCGGAATGCGGGGCGCGGGGCGCGCAGATGGCCACGTCGGCCGCTTCGGCCAGCGGGTTGCCGCCCGCCGCCGGCCCTCCGCCCAGCGGCTCCAGGGCCGTCAGCGCCACCACTTTCATCCCCAGTTCGCGGGCCTTGTCCGCCGCCAGGAGGATGTTGCGGGAGGTTCCGCTGGTGGAGATGGCCAGCAGCACGTCGCCGGGCTGACCGAAGGCTTCCACCCAGCGGGCGAAGATCTCCTCGAAGGAGAAATCATTGCCCGTGCAGGTCATGAAGGCCGGGTCGTTGATGGCCATGGCCGGGAGCGGCCGGCGGTTGCCCCGGAAGCGTCCCGTGAGTTCCTCGGCGAAGTGGGTGGCGTCGCAGAGCGAGCCGCCGTTGCCGCAGGCGAGAATCTTGCATCCGTCCTCCAGCGCATCTTTCAGCACCAGGGTCATTTCCGTCATCGATGCGACGGTCTCCGGGTCGGCGAGGAACTGCTCCAACTCGGCGCGGGCCTCGGCGAGGCTCCGCTCGATAATATTGTCTATATCCATGGCTGTTAAATACTTGCCGCGACGGCGAGGGCCGCGTAATCTCCGATTTCTTCACCCAGGGCAGCCGGCACCACGCGGCACACCGCAGCGGCCAGGGGCAGGGCCTCCCGGTCGATGACCGCCTGCATGAGGGGCTTGAAGAAGGCCTCGTTGCGGGCGTAGATGCTGCCGATGACGATGACCTCCGGGTTGATGATGTCGATGAGGATGGACAGGCCCGCGCCGAGGAATTCCGCGCTGGTCCGCATGACCCGTAGGGCCAGTTCGTCCCCTTCGGAGGCGGCGATGGCCACGTCTTTGGCCGTGATGGCCTCCAGGTCGCCGTCGGGGCACCAGGCCACTTTCCCGCCCATCTGCAGGCGTTCCTTGACGGCCGACTGGGCCAGCTGGCGGATGCCGCTGCCCGAGCAGAAACCTTCGAAGGAACCGGCCTTGCCATAGCCCACGGGGCCGAAAGGCGACAGGCGCAGATGGCCCAGTTCGCCGGCGTTGTCGTTGGTGCCGCTGTAGAGTTTTCCGTCCAGCACCAGGCCGGCGCCGAGGCCCGTCCCGAAGGTCAGGAAGGCCATGTTGCGGCTGCCTTTCCCCGCGCCGAAACGCCACTCGGCCAGCGCACAGGCGTTTGCGTCGTTCTGGATGGCGGCCGGGATGCCGAAGGCCTCGGAGAGGATGCGGACGATGGGGATGTTGTCCCAGCCCGGCAGGTTCGGCGGCGAGAGCACTACGCCGCGCCGGGAATCCAGCGGACCGCCGCAACTGATGCCGATGCCGGAGACTTCCGCGGCCTGCAGGCCGTTGCGTTCCAGGATGGCCGCAATGCCGTCTTTCAGGCCCTGGATGGTGCCCTGGACGTCCGTGGTGGCGAATCCTGTCTTATCTGCGATGCGGAAGCCGGCCGCATCTTCCCGTCCGAAGGTGACGGCACATTTGGTACCGCCGATGTCAACGCCGATGTACTGTTTCATGGGTCCTTGCTTTTTTGCAAAGATAAGGATTATTTGCTTTCGCCGTTCCGCTTGTAGAGACCGGTTTTGTCCAGCCAGCCGCGATAATCCTCCAGCGCGAAGGGCGGAGCGCCGTAGAGATAGTGGTTGCCGAGGGAAGCGCCGTCCTCTCCCGTGTAGCGGATCAGGAGCATGCCCTGTCCCTTCGGCACGGTAAGATGCGTGATGACCGTGCGGCCGTTGGCGTCCACGTGGTATTTGCCTTTGAAGAGGGTTTTTCCGCTGGAGACGTCGCTCACGCTCACGCGGCCGTCGCAGGGACGCCGGGTGTCGTTGACCGCCGTCAGGGGGAGGCCCGCGCCGTCGTCGTCATTGACGAGCACGCACACGTCGTGCTGGACATTCCGGATGAACCAGAAGGCCTGTTTCGGGCTGTTGTACCAGTCCACCACCGCATCGGAAATCAGCGGCCAGCCGTCCCGGATGTTCCACCACAGCAGGCCGGTCCGCGGGGCGAACTTGTAGCCGCGGAAGCGTTCCACGAAATATTTCATGGCCTCCGCCTGGACGGTCTGCGAGGCGAAGATGAAGGTGTCCAAATCTGTCGGGACCGTGCCGAACAGTTGATGGACCTGGTTGATCATCAGGTTGTTGCGGTCGGGCGTATAGCCTTCCTCCCGGTACACGCGGACGGACTTCGTGAGCCAGTCTTCGTTCCAATGGCGGGTGGCCGCGTCGGTCCAGGGATAGACGCTTTCCGGCGGGAACATCTTCTCGAGACTCTCGCGATTGGGCATGCCGTGGTAGCCCATTTCGCTGGCGAAAAGGCAGGTGGCGCCGGTGTAGAAGGCGTCTTTGTAGTAGCCGCGCGGGCCCCAGAGATGGTTTTCCGGCAGGAGTTCCTCCCCGCCGCCGCGCGCGTACACCTCCGGCCCGTAGTAGGGCGAAGAAGGCAGATAGGGCCTCGTGGGATCGGTCTCGAAGAGGGCGGCCGGAATGGTGACGCGGGACACCACGTCGCGGTTGGGGTCGAGGCGGAAGGACTTCAGGGTCCAGGTCACCACGAGGTCGTCTTCGTTGTTGCCCGACCAGAGGGCGATGCTGGGATGGTTGCGCAGTTTGCGCACCACGGAGCGGATTTCCTCGCCCAGGACCTGCTGGAAGGCCGCATCCTGCGGATAGAGGGTGCATCCCATCGAGAAATCCTGCCACACCAGGATGCCCTCCCGGTCGCAGAGGTCGTAGAAAGGATGGTCCTCGTACACGTTGCCGCCCCAGCAGCGGAGCATGTTGCAGTTGAGGTCCGTGACGATGCGGAAGGCGTCCTCGAGGTGCTGAGGGTCGCGGGAGTGGAGGGCGTCCATGGGCGTCCAGTTGCTTCCGCGGGCGAAAATGGGCACGCCGTTGACGAGGAAGACGAACCGGCCGGGCTCTTCCGGCGTGTTGATATCGGTGCGGTCCAGGGCTACGGTGCGGATGCCGACCCGGCAGGTCCGGCTGTCCAGTACCTCCCCGGTGACGGTGTCCACCAGGCGCAGGGTACCGTCGTAGAGGGCCGGCTCGCCATAGCCGCGCGGCCACCAGAGTTCGGCCTCCTCGAGGGTCATGCGGATGCGCCCGGCATGGGCGGCCAGGATGCGGCTGCCCGCGGTCCTGACGACCCCGCCGCGGGAGAGGGCGTACTCCGCCCGGACCCGACCGTCCTGGTACTGCGTAGGCAGGGAAATGCTGTAGTCCAGATAGACAGAGGCGCGGTTATGCTGGTCGAAATCAATGCGTTCCACATACCAGAAAGCGTCTTCGACATGGACGGGCCGCCGGACTTCCAGCCGCACGTCCCGCCACAGGCCGGCGCTTACCAGGCGCGGCATGATGTCCCAGCCGTAGGTGTGCGGGGCCCGGCGCTGCCAGGTCGATTCGGGCTGGGGGAAATTGAGACTGATGGTCGGGGGGACCTGCCGGCGCCCTTCCAGCACGCTGGAGCGCAGGTACACCTCGACGGTGTTGCTGCCGCCGGCCGGGGCGAGGAGTTCCGTGACGTCGTACCGGTGCTCGATGAGCATATTCTCCGGGCTGCCAGCCAGGCTGCCGTTCACCCAGATGTCGGCGTAGCAGTCCACGCCGTCGAACTGCAGGTAGATCCGGTCGCCGTCCTTGTGGTCCGGGGTGGGGAAACTGCGGCTGTAACGCCATTGGAAGCCTTCCCAGGGCCGCAGCAGGTACACGTTGCTGCCGAGTTCGGGCGGCTCGATGCGGCCGGCCTTGAGCAGGTCCAGTTCCACGTTGCCGGGAACGGTGGAGGGGATGGTTTCATGCAGCGTGCCGGCAAAGGCCTCCGGCGAGCGGACGGGGACGGGCCCCTGCTCCCAGAAGTCGAGGGTCCAGTCGCCGCCCAGACTTTGCGCGGCGGCGCTCCAGGCGCAGCACAGCAGGAAAAGGATGGCCGAAATCTTTCTCATATCAATAGGTTTCACGCAAGTGACGGACCGTCAGCGAGGAGACGAATTTTGCATAGTCCGAGAAGCCGCTCTTAGGCGTAAAACTCACTTCGACCGGTCGGCCGGGATACAGCGTGAGGCTGTTGTCGCTGAATTCTCCGGGGATGTCACCTACGGCCAGCCATACGTAGAAGGCCGGTTTTTCGGTGGAAAGGGTCACGGTCCAGCGCCCGTCGCGCAGGGCGGGGGTCGCGAGAACGGAAGTCTGTTCGAGCGGACAGGCTTTCCACTCGTCGAAGATCCAGGTGTTGTAGGCCACTTCCTTTCCGTCACGGACGAGGCTCAGTTCGAGGAAACGTCCCCTGCGCTGCTCCGCCGAGCCGAATTCGTCGAGGGCGAAATCGGCCGCCTTGCCGGCGGAATCGGGCCCCAGGGCCACGTCAAAGCGCTTTTCCGAGAAGATGTTCCCGTCAAAGGACCAGAGCCGCACGGTGGCCTGATAGTCCTTGCGGGCGTCGGTGTCGTTGACGACCCGCACTTCCAGCCTGCCGTCCTCCCCGGGTACGGCGCAGATCAGTTCCGGCGCGAAGAAACGGCGGGCGTGGTAGTTGCTCATCTTCCATTTCCCGTCGTACTCGATGCTGGACCAGGAGGTGCCGGGCCAGATGTCGTTCAGTTGCCAGAAGATGGTACCCATGCAGCCCGGTTCCAGCGTCCGCCACCACTGGGTGGCCGTTTCCAGGCCCATCGCCTGCTCCACCTGCGAGAGGTAGAAGACGTCTTCCATCCGGGCGGGGAAGTGGAAATGCAGGGCCAGGCGGTCCAGGATGATCTGGTTGCCGCGGCGGCCGTCTGTGACTTCCTTCGTGCGGTGGTTGAACTCCGGCGACCAGGGGTTGGCCTGTCCGGGCGAACTGTATTTGGCCACGAGGTCATAGCGCGGGAAGGAGGAATGGCCGTATTCCGAGCAGAAACGGGGCCGGACATCGTAGTAGTTTTCCAGCGGCTGGGCGAATTTTGAGATGCTCCATAGGTGCATGTCGCCCTTGGTGTCCTCCTTCCAGTTGTCCGTCTCGTAGTCGCCGGGGCCCGCGCAGGGTGAGCTCGGCCAATAGACGCGGGACGGGTCCACCTCGGCCGTAACCCGGCCGCGCAGGCGCACCAGCGTGTCGAGATGCTCCACGTAGAAGGGGCGGTTGGCCCGGGTGGGCTCGAACCAGCCCAGGGCGCCCACGCATTCGTTGTCCCCGCACCACAGGGCGATGCTCGCGTGGTCGCGCAGGCGGCGGACCTGGTGGTTCAGTTCGGCCTCGACCTCGTCCAGGAAGCGGCTGTCGGCCGGGTAGATGGCGCAGGAGAACATATAGTCGTGCCAGAGCAGGAGGCCCAGCGAGTCGCACAGGTCGTAGAAAACCTCGTGCTCGAACTGGCCGCCGCCCCAGAGGCGGAGCATGTTCATGTTGGCGTCGCGGGCGCTCGTCAGGATATCTTCGTAGCGTGCGCGGGTCTGCCGCGATTCGAACAGTTCGCAGGGGACCCAGTCGGCTCCCTTGGCGAAGAGGTTCCGGCCGTTGACCCGGAAGACCATTTTCTTGCCCGGACGGCCGTAGATGGTATCATCCTCGCTGATCAGCTCCAGTTTCCGCAGGCCGATTTTTTTGGAGAGACGGCTTTCCCCGACCGTGACGTCCAGCGGGTACAGCGTCTGTTCCCCCATCCCGGCGGGCCACCAGAGCTGCGGGTTCTTGACCGTAAAATCGGCCGTGAGCGTGTTCTTGCCGGCTTGGAGCCGGACGGTGCCGCGACGCGTCTGCCCGGCGAAGCGCACGGTCATCGGGGCGCTTCCGCCCTTGGGCGAGGTGACTTCCACCTTGACCCGGACACCGACGCGGCCCTTGCGGGAGAAGTCCTGGTCGCACAGGACATAATCAATGCGGGCGCGGTCGGCGGCAATCAGCTGCACAGGGCCGGCGAAGCCCGTCACCATCTGGCAGGGTCCCCAGTCCCAGCCGCCGTGGCAGGCCGGCTTGCGGATCAGGTTGATGTTCGGGACCAGTCCGAGGTCCGACATGGGCAGGGGATAGTCGTAGTCCTTTTTCAGCGCCTCGCTGCGCTTTTCGGCGCTGCGGAAAACGCCCACGATGTGATTTTCTCCTTCCTGCAGATAGGGCTTGACGTCCCATTCCCAACGGCGGAAGCGGTTGCTCGTTTCTCCGAGGAGATGACCGTTGACGGAGATTTCGCAGAAGGTGTCCACGTCCTCGGCCCGCAGCCAGATGGCCTCGTGGCTGAGGAAATCCCGGTCGAGGGTGAACGTGCGGCTGATCCGCCAGTCCTGCCGGCCGACCCAGAGATTGTCCAGTTCGCCATAGGCATAATAGGGGTCGCCGATCAGCCCGGCCTCCAGCAGGGCTGAGTGGACGTCGCCGGGAACATCGACGGGTACGCCGCCGACCGGTCCTCCGCTCAGCATCCACCGGCCGGAGAGGTCGATGACGCTTTGCGCCGCCGCCCCTGCAGAAAAGAGCGCCAGCGCCAGCAGAAGAGTGAAAAAGCGTTTCATACGGGTTGGATTTCGAGGAAGACGACATTGCTGCCCTCCAGGCGTTCATCCAGGATCAGGACGCCGTCCTGGAGGTTATCGAAGGTCGTATCGGGCAGCAGGCGGGCCCGGATGGTGTATTTGCTCTTGAGGTTGTTGTATTTCTGCCGGGCGGAACCGCTCTGCAGCGTCACGCTCGTGTCCAGCAGCGGATCATCCGGGCTCCAGCCGAAGGCGGAGTTCGTAATGCCCAGTTCCTCGCGGTCCTTGACCCAATCGTCGAAGAAGTTGCAGTCGTCATTGATCAGATAAGTCTTGATCTGCACCCGCCCGTTGCCGCTCCAGGGCGTCTGGACGCGGAGGGCGAAATCGACGGCCCGCTTGTAATTGAGCGTATTCTTGAAGTTATAGACCATCACGCGCACGGTCTGTCCGTCCGTCGCCGCCAGACAGTCCACCTCCGCGCCGTCCAGCGCTTTGATGTCGGCTTTGCTCTCGACGCGGTTCATGCCCTCGAACTTGGCCATGTGGCGGGCGACGTGGTAACTGATGATCGGGATGCCGTTGATGTTGCCGCCGGTCAGGAAGTTCCAGCTGGAGAAGTAGTCCAGCCCGGAATCGATGCCCTGTTTGAAGATGCGGGCGTCGTAGGCGGCCTGCCAGGTGTAGCCGACCGTGCGGTTGTACAGGGCGATGCTGGAGGATCCGGCGACGGTCCCGTTGAGGAGTCGTCCTTCGTCGATGCCGAAGATGACGTTGTTCAGGCCGTTGGCGGCCGCGGCATTCTTGAGGATGGCGACCGTCTCGGGCAGGGTCCGGGCGGTAAACTGGCCGGGCGCCACATCATAGAACGAGGCCGACAGGGCGCAGATGCGCGTCCCGGTTTTGCCGTTGGCCCAGTTGGTGCCCTTGGCGACATGCTCGATGAAACGGCGCTCGTCCCAGCCGCCTTCGGTGACGGTCATGCTGTGGGCGCCGATGAACACATTGTCCCCCAGGACGTCGGTAAGGGCCTGGACAGTCCAGTCGTAGAGTTTGCAGTAGGCCTCGAAGCTGTCGTCGGCCCGCTTGCTCCGGGCGTAGAACCAGTCGTAGTTCTCGTACTCGGTCAGGCAGCCGAAGCGCCAGGTGCGCACTTCCTCCAGCCCAAACTCGTCCACAAGGGCCTGAAGGACATCTTTGAGGTACTTATAGTACTGATTGTAATCATCCGGCGGATAGACATTCACCCCCATGCTTCCGAAGGCGGGATCTGTGCTCATCTTCAGCGGCACGTTGCCCAGCTTCAGGTGGGGTTTGGCGCCCAGTGCGAGCACGCCGCGGCAGTTGGTGATCAGCCGCTCGAAGTCGTAGTCGTCCAGGACGGTGCGGTCGGCCGGGTTCTTGAACGGGTCGCGCTCGCTGTTGCCGCCGGTACACTGCATGAACTGGACGTAGCGCACGAATTCGAAGACGTTGGCCTCGTTGTTGACTTTTGGATTGTAGTACGATCTGCCCATCTCCCACACATTGATATTGTCGCAGATGTTGGGCAGGGCGGCACCGGCCTTCGTGGCATCGACATAGACGGCGTTGCCGTAGATGTTGACGGGCTTGGACGGGCTGCCCTGGGGCGTACAGGCTGTGGCAAGAAGGGTCAGGAAGACAAGCATGCGGCTGAGATTCTTCATGGATATGGTGTTTGTGGCTGTTTATTCGGAGAGGGTGCGGTAGTGGTCGTTGTATTCCCGCATGAGGTTGAAGGCCATGCGGCCATAGGGAGAATCGGCCTTGAAGCTGTATTCGATGTCCCCCTTGAGCGCGTAGTTCCACATCAGGGAGAGTTGTACGCGCTGGGCGAAGTAGGCGATCAGGTGGCGGCGTACCGTCAGGGAATCACCCTCGGCGGTCACCGGCCCCGTGAATTCACCCACGTAATAGCCCTTCTTGAGGGCGTCGGCCACCTGGATGCCGCAGCGGACCTGCTCGGCGCGGCTGACCTTTCCCTTGTCGGAGAATTCGCGGGCGTCTTTATCATAGATGTGCTCGGACATGCCCGTCATGGGGACGGGCGTCATGATTTCCGTCATCTGACGGTACTCGTCGAAGGAGTCCAGGTCCCAGGAACGGCTGGTCATCAGGTGGTATTGCGCGTTGCGCATGATGCTGTTGCCGGTGGCGATGCAGCGGCCCTCAGGGTCCAGTGACGCCACTTTCCCGGCGAAGCCCTTGTAGGCCGTTTCCACGGCCCGGGCCGGAATGTCGGCATAGCCGGCGATCGCGATGTCCGCGGCCAGGTTGAATTCGTTGCCGAATTCCCACATGACCACGCACTTGTGTTTTTTCAGTACATTCACCACATCCTCGGTGTAGGCGAGCATGTGGGCGTAAGTCTTGCTTTTGGTGTCGCCCCAGGCCTTGGCCTCTTCCTTATAATAGTCGGGGACGGAGGCCGTGTTCCAGAAGATGGAGGGGATCAGGGCGATATGGGCCTCGTCGCACCAGGTGGCGAGGGTCTCCAGATTATCCAGGTACTCCTGCTTCCGGTCGAAGTAGTAGGTGAACTGGCCGGCGGAGAAGGGACTTCCGCTGAAGCGGACGACGGGCACCTGCTCCCGGACGAGTTCGTCCACGGTGCTGCGCATCTTTTCGCGTTTCATCCCGTCGGACTCATGGCACTGCACGAAGAGATTGTAGCAGTTCATCCCCGTGACATACAGGAGTTTATCGGCCAGGTACATCCGGGATTTTCCGTCGGAAGAGGTCTTGACATGGATGCCCAGGGGCCCGGCGTAATCATCGCTCCAATAGGCCTCCAGCGCCGTTTGGCCCTGGCCCTTTTCAGGGCCGGTTCCGTTGCAGCTGCAGGCCGAGCCGACGCCCAGAAGCAGCAGCGCCAGATTGAGGTAGATTACCGTTATGCGATTCATATTCATTTTGAAAAGGGAACCGGGACAGGCCCGGTTCCCTGTGATAAACGGAGGATTGTTCTTAGATCTTCATGCAGCGAACCGGGTGAGCGGCAGCCGTACCGTTGTGGCTGTTGGGATCGCCAGGGTCGCTGGAGAGGCGGAATCCATGTTTGGTAGTAGCCCAGGAGGAAGAGCAGGACCACAGGCCGCCCCAGCCGGCACCGTTGGCGTCATACCAGCCGTAGCCGCCGATATAGATGAAGCCGGCTGCAGGAACGGTAATCTTGCCACCAAAGAGGGTGATAACTCCCGCCTTGGTTGTTGCCCCGCCTTCGGTGTTCCATCCGAACCAGAAGCAGGACGCCGAAGCGACGCAGTAGCCGGCCGGGCAAGGATCGAAGATGGTCTTGTGCTCCGGGAATTTGCGGAGATCCTGGTCGGCTTCCCAGTCGATGCCCCAATGCATGTGATTGACCTCTTCACACCAGTTCTGCTCCGGCTCCGCGTCATTCGTGTCGGTAATGTACTCAGCGGGGTGGGCGATGGCATATGCCATGCTGTGAATTTCTGCATTGGTCTTGTCTTCACCGCCGCCGACCACCGGGTGGTAGTGACCTTCACCGAGGCCGCTGTCAAAGGCGATGATCGCGGAGAACGGGTCCTTGCGGCCCCACTGATAGTACAGGCCGTTGGCTTCCGTACCCGTGGTCAGCGTGGCGCCGAGGTTGCGGTCCATCAGCGTGAAATCGTCGTTGCACTTGACATCGTTGGGCGCTTCGGCGCTCCAGATATGCCAGCTCCAGAGTACGTTGTCGTCTTTGTCCGTAGCGGCGATCACGGCGTTACCGTCCTTCTGGGCTACGGTGAAGCAGACCTTTCCCTCTTTGAGAACAAGGTTGGTGATCAGGCCTTCCGCCTCTTCCCAGACGAGTTTGACGCCCGTGGGGGCAATTTTTGTCGAGGCAATGCCGAAGGAAGACAGGTTGCCTTCATCGCCGTTGCCGATGACAGTACCGTCGAAGGA
The DNA here is from genome assembly GCA_946402945.1 of uncultured Bacteroidales bacterium. Lineage (GTDB taxonomy): Bacteria > Bacteroidota > Bacteroidia > Bacteroidales > UBA932 > Cryptobacteroides. The sequence continues at coordinate 11,482 of CAMIYB010000027.1, forward strand.
GTAGTTGCCGGCTTCGTCGATGATGTAGCAGTTGGCCGGACCGGAGGAGAGCGGCGTGTACTCGATCGGTTTCGGAGCGGCGAGCTGGGCGAAGGTTACCTTGGCCGTAGCCGTACCGCAGGTGAAGACGACTTCGCCGTTGCGGGCTTCGTAGGTGTCGTTCGCGGCGATCGTGATAGTAGTCTCGTTGACCGTGATCCAGGCTGCGCTGGGGGCTGCGGTGAACTGGCCGCTGGCCTTGACGGTCACGGTGAAGGTCTCCCCCTCATAGGGGACATCCACGTAGCTTTCGGGAGCCACGGTGATGGAGTCGGACGAGGTGTTGTTGTTCTGTCCGCCTTCCGGTTTGCAGGCCACCATGACAAGGGCGGCGACTGCAAGAAGAGAAAGGATTTTCTTCATGATGTTGTTTGGTTAAAAGTGAATGAATATGAATGGTTTGGTTTAGTATCCGGGATTTTCCCTCAGCTGGGGGTTGACGGCCGTGGTCTGGTGGCCCAGCGGGAAGTAATAGTTCTTTTCCGGGAAGGTCGGGTCCTGGCTGCCGGAGTCGATGTGGTCCTGGAATTCAATCCAGAACCTGGGCTGGGCGTTGCGCTTGCCGTCCGCATCGACAGAAGCCTTGTAGGACTCCCAGTCAAGGATGTAGGAAATGCCCCAGTGCGGCTTGGAGAGCACTTCTTCGGCCGTTCTCCAGCGGCGGAGGTCCCAGTAGCGGTGGTTCTCGAAGCAGAGTTCGCGGAGCCTTTCCTCGCGGATGTCCTCGAGGGTGACGGCGTCCAGTTCGTTGACACCGGCCCGGCTGCGGATTTCGTTGATGGCGTCTTTGGCATCGCCGGTGCGGTTTCGCTCGAAGCAGGCCTCGGCGTAGTTGAGCAGGATCTCGGCATAGCGGAAGATGACATAGTCCGTCGTCGAGCAGAGGAACCAGTTCATCACTTCGCTGCCGGGCTCCAGGTTCTTGGCCACGCCGAAACCGGTGTGATAGAGGGCCGAAGCGGCGATTTCCTTGATCTGGTCGCCATAGCAGGTGAGTTTCAGGTCTCCGTCCTTGTACACTTCTTTTGCGGGTGCGATGTCGTAATAGGTCTTGGCCGGGTCGTCACTGCCGTCCAGGCGGATGCCGCGGTACATACTCACCGTGTCGGCGCCCCAGGGGCTGCCCACGGCATTCTGCCAGTGATAGCCGTTGGTCCAGACCCAGGCGCTCAGGCGCGGGTCGCGGTCGCCCAGGAGCTCTTCCATGGTCCAGGTCTTGGCCGTCAACGCCTCGTGGGGAATGACGCCGCTGCGGCCGTCGCGGAAGCCGAAGTGCTCGATGAAATCGTAGTAGGGCTCGGCGTACTGGCCCACGCTCCAGGCATTGGGCTTCGGCGCCATGCAGATGTCCCAACTCCACAGGTCGGCCGTCTCGGGCGTGTCGCCCATGGTGCCGCGATGGTGCTTGGCCATCAGTATTTCGGTGTTGCTCTTGACGAGGAATACGTCTTCCAGGTTCTTGACATAGTCCTTGAATGTTTTCTTGCCGAGACTGGCCTTGTAGAGGCCGTGGCCGCTTTCCTTCATGATGCGCTCGCAGGCTTTGATGGCCTGGTCGAAATAGGCGTCGGCATCGGAGGCGTCGAAGCCCAGCAGGCCCTCGTACTGGACCTTGCCGTACTTGGCGATGGTGCCGGCGTACAGGGCGGCACGGCTGGCCAGGGCCAGGGCCGACCAGCGGCTCGCGCGGGCGACATCGGGATTCGGGTCCAGGATGTCGGCGATCTCCAGACACTCCTTGATGATGAAGTCGTAGCAATCCTTCTCGCTGTTGCGGGCGGGATAGATATCCGATTCAGGCGCGTTGAGCGGCGTTTCCTTGAGGATCAGGGGCACGCCGCCGTAGCGCTTGACCATCGCGAAATAGTTGAATGCGCGCAGGAAACGGGCTTCGGCCTTGCGTTTTGTCGCAGTGGAGAGAGGGGAGGCTTCGATCGACTCGATGAAGTGGTTGAGCTGGCGGTTGAGATAGTAGCCGTTGCTCCACCAGCGCATCGTGTAGGTGTCGGTCTGGATGCCGTTGAGTTTGACGTCGATATAGTTGGTCTGGGCGCCGCGTTCGCTGTATTTGGCCTCGTCGCCCACCGTGACCATGTGGATGGGGCCTTCGCCCTGGGCGGAAACGCCGAGGTGGACGTTCCAGGCGCCGTTAATGTTAAAATCGATGTTCAGCGGAGACTGCCCGTACAGGGCCACCGCGTCGCCGACCATGAAGACGCTCATCGCATAGAGTTCGGCCAGATGGCTTTCCAGCATGTATTCATCCTGCCAGAGCTGGGCGTCGGTGACCTGGTTGGTCGGGGTCTGCTCGAGAATCTGTTCGCAGGAGGCCGCTCCGAGGAGCAGGGCCAGGGAAAGAATGTATTTTGCGTGTTTCATTTTCCTTGACTGCTAGGGGTTAGAGGACGATGTTACAGCCGACGCTCAGCGTGTACTGCTGCGGGTAGGAATGACCGACGGTCCCTTCCGATTCGGGATCGACCCCGTATTTGCTGATGTTGCTCAGCGTAAAGAGGTTCATGCCGCCGATGTAGAAACGGGCCTTGCTGATGCCGATTTTCTTGGTCCAGCGGCCGGGCAGGGTGTAACCCAGGGCGATGTTCTTCAGACGCAGATAGGCGCAGTCGCGGTAGTGGAAGTCGGTGGTCCAGTAGTTGGGCACGGCGCCGCGGGGCCGTTCGACCAGCGCGTTCGGGTCGGGGTTGTAGGTGCTGTCGAAGAAGAGCCGGTTGTAGGTCGAGGTGTTGGTGTTGTAGGAAAGGGCGATGGTATAACCCCAGGCACCCTGGAAGAGGGCCTGGAGGTCGATTCCCTTCCACCCGAGGTTGATGCTCAGGCCGCCCATCCAGTGCGGGGTGCTGCCCTTGCCGATATTATCCTGGTCGCGCCAGTTGATCACCCCGTCGTTGTTGGCATCCAGGTATTTGATATCACCGGCCTTGAGGGTGCTGTTGTCATTGTTGAGGTCGTCGAAACTCAGCGTCCAGGCGGCCGCCTCCTCGTCCGTGGCGAAGAGCCCTGCGACGCGGTAGCCGATCTGGCGGTCGGTGTACTGACCCGCGTTGACAAAGAGGCGCTGGCGGTCCGGATCGGTCTCCTCGGCCTGGTCGTAATAGGTCCAGCGGGTGCGGTTGTAGGAGACATTGGCACTCACGTCGTAGGTGAAGTCGCCGAAGCGGCCGGAGCTGCCCACGAGCACTTCGAAGCCGCGGGTGCGGGTCGCGTTGAGGTTCTCCTGCGGGAGGGTCGCGCCGAAGGTGGTCGGCAGGGACTGGCTGCGGTAGCCCGGAATGCCGGTCCGGTCACGCTGGTAGAGGTCCACCTCGCCGTAGAGTTTGCGATCCCAGAAGGAGTAATCCACACCGATGTTGTAGATGTACATGGTCTCCCAGGTCAGCAGTTCGTTGGCCAGGCCCTTGGAGGCGTAGCCTTGGTACATCTTGTCATCCAGGACGTAGGTGTGTCCGGGGATATAGCCGGTCAGGTAGTTGAAATCCGCCACGGCGTCATAGCCCGAGGTGCCCATGCTGGCGCGCAGCTTCAGCAGATCCAGGAAGGCGGCGTTCTCCATGAATTTCTCCCGCGCGATGTTCCAGCCCAGGGAGACGCTCGGGAACACGCCCCAGCGGTAATCCCTGGCGAAGCGCGAGGAGGCGTCCGCGCGGACGGTGGCCTCGAAGAGGTAGCGGTCGTCGTAACTGTAGTTGACGCGCCCGATCCAGGAGGTGCGGCCGTAGTTGCTCGAACCGGAGCCGTTCTGGGCTGTCTTCTTGTCGCCGGACTGCATTTCTTCGATGATGGTCGAGTTGAAGTTCTCGCGCTTGGTCCAGTAGTTCCGGTTGTGGCTCAGCGTGGTCTCGAACATCGCCAGGGCGCTGACATGGTGAAGGCCGAAGTCATGGTCGTACCCCAGGGAATACTGCTGGACCATGGTGCTGGAGAGGTTGTTGTCCATACGCAGGCTGCTCGGGGCGACCGAACCGCCGGCGAAGGAGTATTTCTGGGTCGCTTCCTGGTAGGTGTAGAACTGGCCGCGTTTGTGGAACCATTTCAAGTCGTTGGCGCCGGCCGTGTAGAGGAAGTTGGCCTTGGCCTTGAGGCCGGGGACCCATTTGATGGCGAGTTCCGCGAAACCATTGACCCTGAAGTTGTTGCCATTGGTGCGATAGTATCCGCTATTGCTGATGTTGACGGCCCAGATCGGGGACCCGTTCTGCATGTTCGCGTAGGAGAGGATGCTCCGGTCGGGCAGGTAGAGCGGGTAGCGCGGGTCGGCCGCGTAGATGATGCCGTCCCAGAAGTTCTGTCCGTCCTGCCAGAGGTCGCCGCCGGAAGGATAGTCCTTGCAGTCCTTCATGTACTGCATGTTCATTCCGATGGTCAGGTTGTCGGTGGCCTTGGCGCTGAAGTTCGCCTGGACGTTGAAGCGGTCGTAGGCGCCGCTGTTGGGCTTGAACTGGAGTTCCTGGCGGTTGTAGCCGAAGTAGCCGTAATATTTGATGCGGTCCGTGCCGCCGCTGATCGAAATGTTGTGGTTCTGCTGCGGCGCGAATTCCCGCACCACCTCATGGTACCAGTCGGAGTTGAGGTAGCCCGGGTCGCTGCCGTTGCGGTACAGCTCGATCTGCTCTTCCGTGTAGGGCTTGCGCTTGGGGTTGCCGCCGCCGTTGATATAGAAGACGTTCTGGTACTGGGCGCGCTCGGCTGCCGTTGCGGGCAGGGTCGTGACGATGTTGCTCTGGAAGGTCACCGACGAGTTGATCGAAACGGTGGTGCGGCTGTTGGAGCCGGTCTTGGTGGTCACGAGGACGACGCCGTTCCCGGCGCGGGCGCCGTAGATGGAGCCGCTGCCGTCCTTCAGGATGGTGATGCTTTCGATCTGTCCCGCGTCCAGGCTGCTGATGCTTCCTTCGATGCCGTCGATGATGACGAGCGGGTTGCCGAAACCGCGGATGTTGAGTCTGGCGTCATCCTGGCCCGGGAGACCGGAGGTCTGTTTGGACACCAGGCCCGGCAGCTGGCCGGCCAGGACGTGGGTGGTGTTCTGGACAGGCGCCGTGGTGATCTTTTCGGTGTTGATCTGGGAGACGCTGCCCGTCAGGGTGGCGACCCGCTGGACACCGTAACCGACCACGACGGCTTCTTCGAGGAATTCACGGTCGGGGGAAAGCACGATGCTGAGGGTCTCGGCGGCCTTGACGCGCTGCGAAACATAGCCCATGCTGCTAACCTGCAGCATGGCGTTGTCCGCTACGATGATGGAAAAACGGCCGTCCACATCGGATACGGCGCCATTCCTGTCGTTCCCTTCTTCGACGATGTAGGCGCCGACGACGGGCAGGTTGTCCGTGTCCGAGATGGTTCCTTTGACCGTAATCCGGGTCCGGGGCCCATCTGCCCGGAGGGAGAGTCCGGGGACGAGGAGCATCGTCACAAGGAGCAGACGAAAGAGGATAGTCGGATGTTTCATGGGTATCATTATCGGAGTTCAATTTTACAGGGAAGGATGACGGGGCTGGCCCCTTCTTTCGCGGAGGATTTGTGCAGGAGCATGTCCACGGCGCGGGCTCCCATCTCGAAAATCGGCATCTGCGCGATGCTCATGCCGGGCAGGAGCAGTTCGAAATCGGGCAGGGTGTGCATGCAGGCCCACTGCTCGCCACGTCCGGTGGGGATGCCGCGTTCGGCGAAATGGACATAGGTGGGCAGCACCAGGACGTGGGAGGTGAAAAAAATGCCGTCCAGGTCGGGCACATCGCGCAGCAGGCGGTCCAGTTCGGCATTGATCTGCCGGATGTCGGCGTCGGGTGGCACCTGGCACACCAGGCGGCTGTTGGCCTCAATCCCGGCCTCGCGCAGGGCCCGTTCATATCCCGCATGCCGGGCCTGCATGTTGACCAGATTGTGGGCCGTCGTGACGATGGCGATCTTCCGCCGGCCTTTTTTCAGCAGGTGCGAAACCAGCCTGAAGGCACTCTCTTCGTTATCTACGACGACGGACGGCGTCGAAAGGCCGGAAACGGAACGGTCCACCAGGACGATGTTGCCGCCGGCCGCGGTGTCTTTTTCCATCCAGGCAGCGCCTTCCGTGGGCGTGACGATGATGCCGTCCACCCGGCGGCAGTGCATCGACGACACCAGCGCACGTTCTTTCTCGCTGTCGGATTCAGAGGTCGCGATCATGACGGTGTAGCCCGATTTTCCGGCCTCGGACACCACCGCTTTCGCGATGCTGGAGTAGAAGGGGTCGGAAAGGGAGGAGATAATCAGGCCGAGGGTCTTGGTGGTGCCGAGACTGAGGCCGCGTGCCAGCATGTTGGGCCGATAATTATGGGCCTGGGCGAAGTCCTGCACCTTTTTCTGCGTGGCTGCGCTGATGCCCTTGGCGTCGCCCTGGCCGGACAAGACCCAGGAGACCGTGGCGGTGGATACGCCTACGGCATCCGCGATACCGCGCAAGGAAAGGGGACGTCTGCTGGACGCGCTCATTAACATTACTTAACCGATTAAGTTAAGCGCAAAGTTAGGCAATTATTTTGAATTACAAGGTTTTTTCGGGCATATTTTTTACTTTTGTCCGTACCGATGAAGAAAAACGGACACATAGCCGCCCTCCTTTCCTGCTTCTGGGTCGCCGGTACCATGGACCTTGTCGCCCTCGCTACCAACGGCTTCCAGCAGGATCTGGGCCTGAGCGCGACGCAGGCCGGAATCATTCCCTGGCTGATGTACCTCTGGTTCCTGCTCAT